>NZ_JBSFJL010000002.1:0-86339 GCF_053598035.1 Streptomyces sp. NPDC001204
AGCGGTTCGGTACGGTCCGGCACCGGACCGTACCGAACCGCTCGGCCCGTGCGATTACTTGACCGCTCCCGCCATCACGCCCGAGACGAACTGCCGCTGGAAGGCGAAGAACACGGCCAGCGGGATCACCATGGAGATGAACGCCCCGGGTGCCAGGACGTCGATGTTGTTGCCGAACTGGCGTACCTGCGTCTGGAGGGCGACCGTGATCGGCTGCGTACCGGACTTGGTGAACACCAGCGCGACCAGCATGTCGTTCCACACCCACAGGAACTGGAAGATGCCCAGGCTCGCGATCGCGGGCCCGCCCAGCGGCAGCACCACGCGGGCGAACAGCCGCAGTTCACCGGCGCCGTCGAGGCGGGCCGCCTCCAGCAGTTCGCGGGGGATCTCCGCGAAGAAGTTCCGCAGCAGGAACACCGCGAACGGCAGGCCGAACCCCGTGTGGAACAGGATCACCCCGAAGATCGTGCCGAACAGGCCGATGTTGCCGAACAGTTCGGCGATCGGGATGAGCGCGACCTGCACCGGCACGACCAGCAGGCCGACCACGGCCAGGAACCACCAGTCCCGGCCGGGGAACTCCATCCAGGCGAAGGCGTAGCCCGCCAGCGAGCCGACCAGGACCACCAGGACCGTCGCCGGCACGGTGATCAGGACCGTGTTCACCAGGGAGTCGGTGATGTCGCCGTTCTCCAGCAGGTTCCGGTAGCTGCCGAAGGTGAGCTGCGCGGGCTTGCTGAAGACGGTCCACCAACCGCTCGCGCTCATGTCCTCCGGTGCGCGCAGCGACGACAGCAGCAGGCCGATCGTCGGGACCAGCCAGAACAGGCCCACCACGATCAGGAAGACCCTCAGCGCGCCACCGCTCACGGCCTCCGCCAGCCGCGACCCCAGGGACGGCTTCGCCCTCACGGCCTCGGGAACGGGCGCTGCCTTCGTCGGAGTCCCGGTCTGCGCCGTCATCGCCGCACCTCCCGCCGAAGCCTCCGCATGTTGCCGTGCTCGTCCCGGGGGCGACCCCCGGACCCCCGGCGGACAGCCGGACGCGCCGTCATCGCCGCACCTCCCGCCGAAGCCTGCGCATGTTGAACAGCATCACCGGGATGACCAGCAGCAGGAGGAACACCGCGATGGCGCTGGCGATGCCGGGTTGTCCCTCCGAGAAGCCCTTGCGGTACAGCTCCAGGGCCAGGACGTTGGCGTCGTCCTGGGAGGAGCCCGGGGCGATGATGAAGACCAGGTCGAAGATCTTCAGCACGTTGATCATCAGGGTGACCGCGACGACCGCGAGCACGGGTGCCAGCAGCGGCACGGTGACCCGGCGGAACACCTGCCACTCGTTGGCGCCGTCGACCCGGGCCGCCTCCAGCAGTTCCCTGGGCACGCCCGCGAGCCCCGCGGCGATCAGCACCATCGCGAACCCGGCCCACATCCACACGTACGCGCCGATGATGGCCGGAGTGACCAGCGACGGGCCCAGCCAGTCCACGCCGTTGTACGGCGCCTTGAAGTTGCTGGCCGGGAGCCGGAGTCGAGCGCCGTCCGCCTGCGCGGGCAGCGTGAACGTGCCGTCGTCGGCGGCTCTCGCCGAGGCGACCACCTTGCCGTCCTTGACCGCCTCGATCCGCATCCCGGCATAGCCGAACTCCGACGGATCGACCGCGCCGAGCTTCCCGACGCCCTTCCCGCGGGTGAAGTCCTGCCAGGCGGTGCCGGTGATCCTCCCCGGCTGCGGCTCGGCCCGCACGGCCCGCTTCGCGCTCTTCGGCATCTGGTCGGGGGCGACGCCGACGAGGGGGAGGGCCACCGACTCGCCGGTGCGGACCGTGGCCGAGGTGATGAAGCCGCCGTGGTCCGGCTTCAGCGGCGAGTCGCGGCCCGGGTGGGCCTTCGGGAACGCCGAGGACTGCGCGAAGGTGTCGTGCACGCCGACCCACACCGCGTTGGCGACGCCCCGGTCCGGGTCCTGGTCGTAGACCAGCCGGAAGATGATCCCGGCCGCCAGCATGGAGATCGCCATCGGCATGAAGACGACCAGCTTGAACGCCGTTCCCCAGCGAACCCGTTCGGTCAGCACCGCGAAGACCAGACCGAGCGCGGTGGCGACGGACGGCGCGAACACCATCCAGATGATGTTGTTCTTCAGCGCGGTGCGGATGCCGTCGTCGGTGAACAGGGCCTTGTAGTTGTCGAACCCGGCGAATCCGTCGCCCGAGGCGTTGTAGAAGCTGCGGACGACCGAGTACCCGATGGGGTAGACCACGAGCGCGCCGAGCAGCACCAGGGCGGGCAGCAGGAACAGGGCCGCCACGGTCCTTCGGGTGCCGGTCACGCTCTTGCGACGACGGGGCGCGGCGGGACCCGCTGAGACTCCCGCCGCCGTGGCCGGCGCCATCGCCGGATCAGCTCCCGCCGCCGTACGCCGCCGCCGCGTCCTTCTCCAGCCTCGCCTGGGTGCCGGCGACGTCCGAGGGGTTCTTCAGGAAGTCCTGGAGTTCCTTCCACTCGCCCTTGCCGGGCGTGCCGCCGAAGGCCTGCGGGGCCTGGTCGGACATGTCGAAGCGGAAGTCGTCGCCCGAGTCGATCAGCGCCTTGGCGATCTTCCGCTGGACCTCGTTCGGATACGCCGAGTCCGGCACGTTCTTGTTCGGCGACAGGTAGCCGCCGAGCTTCGCCTGGATCGTCGCCGCGTCCGCCGAGGCCAGGAAGGTGACCAGGGCCTGGGCCGCCTTGGAGTCCTTCAGGATCACGGCCGCGTCGCCGCCGGAGACCACCGGCGGGGTGGAGCCCACGGCCGGGAACGGGAACACCTTCGCGTCCGTGCCCACCTCGGCCTTGGTCTCACCGATGTTGACCTGGGCGAAGTCACCCTCGTAGACCATGCCGGCCTTCGGCTGGTCGCCACCGGTGAACGTCTGGGTCACCGAGGCCGGGAACTCGGTCTGGAGCGCGCCTTTCGGGCCGCCCGCGATGTAGTCCTTCTTGGACCAGATCTGGGCGAGCGTGGTGAGCGCGTCCTTGACGGACGGGTCCGTCCACTTGATCTTGTGCTGGGCGAGCTGGTCGTACTTCTCCGGGCCCGCCTGGGAGAGGTAGACGTTCTCGAACCAGTCGGTGAGGGTCCAGCCGTCGGCGCCGCCCACGGAGAACGGGGTGACCCCGGAGTCGTAGACCTGCTGCGCGGTGCTCAGGAGGTCCTTCCAGGTCTTGGGCTCGCTCGCGCCCGCGTTCTCGAAGACCTTGGCGTTGTACCAGATCAACGACTTGTTGGCGGCCTTGTAGTAGGCGCCGTACTGCTTGCCGTCGACCTTGCCGATGTCCTGCCAGCCCTGCGAGTAGTTCCTGGCGAGCTGCGCCTGGGCCTCCGGGCCCAGCGCCGTGGCCCACTTCTTGTCCACGGCCTGCTTGATGGCGCCGGGCTGCGGGAGCAGCGCCACGTCCGGCGGCTGACCGCCCGCGATCTTGGAGCCGAGGAAGTTGATGATCGGGTCCTGGGCGGGGACGAAGGTGACCTTGGCGCCGGTGCGTTTCTCGAACTCGGCGAGAACCTGTTTGAAGTTCTTCTGCTCGCCGCCGGTCCAGACGGCGGCCACCTCCAGCGTCGCGCCGTCCAGCTTGGGGAGGGTGACGGCGGCGCCGGGCTTCGTGCCCCTGCTGCTCCGGTCGTCGCCGCTCTTCTTGTCGTCGCTTCCGCCGCACGCGGTGAGGGAGAGGGCCAGGGCTCCCGCGGCGACGGCCGCGGCGGTCCTGGCGGCCTTGTGACTGAGGATGGTGCTGCTCGTGCTGCGCATGACTGCCCCGTTCTCCGTTCCTCGTCGAACGTCCGAGCGCTGTCCCGTGGGCTCTGGTCTACGCCGGGGTCCGGGAGTCGGCAAGAGCGCCCGCGGTGTCAACCGGGCGATCGTGACCACGTCGTGACTCCGCGTCAGATCCTGATCACGGCAGCGGGGGCTGATCGCGGCAACGGCAGCGGGGCCCGATCACAGCAACGAGGGAACGTGGGCCGCCGACACCTCCCGCGCGGCGCGCTCCAACGCGCTTGCCAGCAGGGCGAGATCCGTCGGCCCGTTGCCCAACTCCCGTACCGAGCGCCGGGTGGGCGGGTCGCCCATGCGGTGCCACTCCAGGGGGACGACCGTGGGGCGCTGGGTCGCGGTGCGGGGGATGCGGCCCGTGACGCGACCGCCCTGGAACGCCGTCACCCGGCCGTCCGCGCAGGCCAGCCGGCCGCGTCCGGGCGCGGGCTCGTCCGGTCCCGGGGCCGGTGCGTCCAGCGTGACCCGCAGCGCGGCCCGGCGCGCCGGTTCGGTCTGCGCCGTACGGCCGCCGGGCGTGGTGGCCGCCACCAGGTGCACGCCGAGCCGCTCGCCCTCCCGGGCCACTGCCTCCAGCGCGCGGATCACCGACCCGGCCGAGGGCCGGCCGGGCGAACCGAGCGAGGGCGAGACCAGGGCGTCCAGGTCGTCGACGACCACCACCAGGCGGGGCAGCGGCGGTGCGGCCTCCGCCTGCCGGCGGGCGGAGGCGGGCCGCAGCCGCATGGTCGAACTGGGCGGGCTGTCGAGATCCCCCGTGTCACCGGCGTTGCCGGCGGCGCCCGTTCCGCTGTGCCCCGGGGCGAATGCGCCGTGGGCGGTCGCCGTGCGCTGGGCGGCGCGGGCCGGGTCCGGGCCGGGCGTGCCCGCGCCGGTCGACCTTGCGCCGGTCGGCGCCGCGTGGGCCGGGCCCGCGCCGGTGGGGCCTGTGGGGGTGCGTCCCGGCTCGAACGTGCCGCGGGTCGCCGTCGCTCGCTGCGGGGCGCGGGCGGTGCCCGAGCCGGCCGCGCCCGCGCCGGTCGGAGCCGCGTAGGTCGGGGTGGGGGCGGGCGTGCCGTGCGGCTGCGGTGTGCGTTGGGGGACGATGCGGCCGGAGACCTCGCGCCGGGTGTGCCACTCGGTGAAGTCCGTCAGCCCCACCAGCTCGGCCCGGCGTTTCAGCTCGGCGCTCAGCGATTGGGCGAACTCCCGCATACGGACGGGGTCGTTGGCGGTGAGGTGGGTGGTCACGTGCGGCACGTCCGTGCAGACCCGCAGGCCGTCGCCGTGCCCGCCGCCCGCGCCGGTGCCGTCCCGGCCGTCCACCAGCACGATGCCGAGGCGGTCGGGCCGCTCGGCGGCGGCGAGCGAGGCGACGACGGATCGCAGCAGTTCCGTACGGCCGCTGCCCGCCGGTCCCTCGACCAGCAGATGCGGTCCCTCGGCCACGAGGTCGGCGCAGACCGGTCCGCGCGGACCGGCGCCCAGTATCGCCCAGGCCCGCCCGCCCAGGGCCGCCGTGTCGTCGGCCGCGTCCGCCCAGCGGGCCTGGAGCGAGGCCGGGGTGGCCCGGGCCAGCCCCAGCTCGTCCAGCAACCGCGCCGACAGGGGCAGCGGCGCCGACACCCGGGCCGGCCGGCCCGCTCCGGATCCGTCCGTCCGCAGGGGCGCCAGGGCCCGCGCGAAACGCTCGGCCCAGGCGAGGGACACCGCGTCGACGACGGCGACGGTGCCGGGGGGTATGGGGGTGCGGTGCGGGGCCCGTGCCGCCGGGGTCCCGGCGGTTGCCTCGGCGCGCGGTGCGCGGAGAGTGTCGTCCGGGTGCCGCCGGATCCGCTCGGGTCCGCTGTCCGGATGGGCCGCGGCCGGGTGTCCCGCGACGCGCATCAGCCGCAGCGCCGTCGCCACGTCGCCGCTGAGCAGGGCGACGGCTCCGCACTCCCCGAACGCCGGTGACACGGCGCACGCCGCTTCGTAGGTGTCCGTCACCGGGGACGCGGGTGAGGCGGGCGTCGTCTCGGCGAGACACACCACGTGTATCCCGGCCCGAGGACCCTCGTGCGCCAGGCGTGCCACCGCCTCGCGGACCGCCGCGCCGCCCGGGTCGCCGTCCACGACCACCACCGTGTACGGCCCCGCGAAGCCCCGCTCGTCCGCCGGAGCGTCGTCCCGTGCCCAGGAGGGCCGCCGGGCGCCGGCGGTCGCGTCCTGCGCGCGGTGGTCGCCGGCCGTGGGGTCCGTCCCGGAAGCGGGGTCGCCGCCCGGATGGTCCGCAGTGTGGTCCTCGACGCGCCGGAGGAGTTCGTCCGTGCGGGCCGCGGCCTGCTCGCGGTCGTAGGCGAGCAGGAGGCGGCAGTCCTGGCCGTGGGCCGGGCGGACCTGCGGCAGCCAGCCGAGCCAGGACCACTCGGCGGTGCGCTCCTCCACCGGGCGGGCGCGGTCGGCGCTGAGCAGCACGATCTCGAGCGTGTCCGGGGAGTGCGACGCGGCGAGCTGGGCGAGCACCGCGCGGGCCAGTCCCGACAGACGGGCGCGCGGTCCGGCCAGGCCCAGTGCCCCCACCTCGCGCAGGTCGGCGGTGACCGGGACCGCGGGCAGCAGCCCCGAGCCGTCGGGGGCCGGCCGGTCGGCCGTGCCGAGCCGTACGGTGAGCGCCTCGGGGTGGCCCGCTCCGCGCTCCCACAGCCGCGGTCCCGGGCCCAGGGCCGCGAGCAGCAGTGCCGCCGGGTCCGGCCAGGTCTCCGGCTGTTGCGGCGCCGTGCGCCACGCGTGCGCGTCCTGCGCGCGCGGGTCCGCCCCCGTGCCGTCGTACGTCCCACGCCGATCGGCCGCCTGCTCGCCGCGCCCGCCGGTCAGCCGCCGCGCCCACGCCCCGAGCCCGCCGCGCCGGCGCAGGACCTGCGGCACGCCGGTACCGCCGTCGGCCGTGATGGCGAAGGGCACGGGCGGCTGTGCCTGCGCGTCGTGAGTGCCCTCGCCGCTCTCGATCCGGGGCGCGCCGGCCTGCGCGGGGACCGCGGGGGGCGCCCCGGTTCCCGGCGCCCCGGTTCCCGGCGGGGGCGGTGCGAATGTTCCCCGGTGGGTCACGGTCGGGCCGGTGGCGTCGCCGTACGCGCGCGTGTCCGCCCCGTGCGCGCCGCTGCCGTCGCCGTCGCCCACGCCGTCCCGTACGCGCTCGTGTGCGGTGGTCTCGTGTGCGGTGGTGGTGTCCGGTGGGGGCGCGCCCCCGGAGGGGAACCGCACATGGCCCTCCCCGTCGGGCGTCGTCCGTACGCGGGCGTCCCGTCCCGCGGCCGGTGTCAGGCGCAGGGCCGACTCGCCGATGCGCAGCAGCGCCCCCGGGGCGAAACGGACCGGGCGGGACCCGACGGGCCTGCCGCCCAGCACCGTGCCGTTGGTGGAGCCCAGGTCGGCGACCGAGACGCCGCCGTCGGGGGCGACCGTCACCGCGCAGTGCACGCGCGAGACGTCGGGGTCGTCCAGCGGCACGTCGGCGTCGGCGGAACGGCCCACCGTGATCTGCCCGCCGTGCAGCAGGTGCACCCCGCCCGCGTCCGGCCCCGCCACCACGTGCAGCTGGGTCGGGGCGTCGTCGAGCTCGGGGTGGGGCTCGGGGTCGGCGGGGGCGCCCAGGGACAGCACCGCGCCGTCGAGCAGCGGGGGCTCGCCGAGCGTGCAGCGCTGGGCGTCCAGCCGCTCCGCGCCCGCGTACAGCACCACGGGGCCCGCGCCCGGCTCCCGGCCGCCGGACGCGCTCCGCTCCCGGCCGCCCCGCTCCGACGCCGACGTCCCCTCGCCGGAGACCGCCGCGGCCAGTGCCGCCGCCACCGCGGCCAGAGCCGTGCCGGCAGGCGCCGTGACCAGCACGTCGCAGCTCGCGGCGCGGCTTCGCGCCGGTGGGTGGCCGCCCGGCTCCTGCGAGGCCGAGACAGTGGGGGAGGGCGGGCCGAGCGGATCTACGACGGTCAGCCGGATCTGCATCGCCGTCAGCGGTCCCTTCTGCGCGGGCGCCCGCGGCCGGCGTGGGCGACACCGCCCCGCGGTCCCCCACCGCGGACTTTCCCCCACCACCGCACGAGCACGTCGGCCAGTTCTGGAGGCATCCTCGCACCTACCACTGACACCGCGCCCGTCGCCCACCGGCAAGTGATCTTGATTGGTCGGCTCTGCCCGTAAAAGTTCCCGGCCGATGCCCGGCGAATGTCCGGTCGATGCCTGCTTGGGATCGTTCATGTCCGTACGGGGCAACCAACCGACCCGAGCCGAGCGTCTTTCCGTCGAACATGTACGGGGCCCCGTGCGTACGTCGTCGTGGAAGGAGCCGGCGCGGCGCGGGCGGCGGCACCGGGCGCGGCAGCTCGACCGCCCGGCACCGCGGAGGGCGGCACTAAAGTGGGTCGGAACACCCGCGCGGCGGGTCGCAGCACCCGCGGGACGCCTTGGAAGCGCGGGTTCAGGCAAGCAAGCAACAGGGAGCGCATGACGTGCGGCCGGTAGGCAGCAAGTACCTCCTGGAGGAGCCGCTCGGACGCGGTGCCACCGGGACCGTCTGGCGAGCCCGCCAGAGGGAGGCGGCGGGCGCGGAGGCAGCCGTGCCCGGGCAGCCCGGTGAGACCGTCGCCATCAAGGTCCTCAAGGAGGAGCTGGCGAACGACTCCGACATCGTGATGCGGTTCCTGCGGGAGCGCTCCGTCCTGCTCCGGCTGACCCACCCGAACATCGTGCGGGTGCGCGACCTGGTGGTCGAGGGCGATCTGCTGGCGCTGGTCATGGACCTCGTCGACGGCCCCGACCTGCACCGCTACCTGCGTGAGAACGGCCCCTTCACACCCGTGGCCGCCGCGCTGCTCACCGCGCAGATCGCCGACGCGCTGGCCGCGAGCCACGCCGACGGGGTCGTGCACCGCGACCTGAAGCCGGCCAACGTCCTGCTGAGGCAGGACGGCGGGCAGATGCACCCGATGCTGACCGACTTCGGCATCGCCCGTCTGGCCGATTCGCCCGGACTCACCCGCACCCACGAGTTCGTCGGCACGCCCGCGTACGTCGCGCCCGAGTCCGCCGAGGGCCGCCCGCAGACCTCCGCGGTCGACGTCTACGGCGCCGGAATCCTGCTGTACGAGCTGGTCACCGGCCGTCCGCCGTTCTCCGGCGGATCGGCGCTGGAGGTCCTGCACCAGCACCTGAGCGCCGAACCGCGCCGCCCGTCCACCGTTCCCGAACCGCTGTGGACGGTCATCGAACGCTGCCTGAGCAAGAACCCCGACGGACGGCCCAGCGCCGACAACCTCGCCCGGGGGCTGCGCGTCGTCGCCGACGGCGTGGGCGTGCACGCGAGCCCCGCGCAGATCGCCGCCGCGGACGCCGTGGGGGCGCTGCTGGCGCCCGACCCGGCGCCCGCGACCGTGCCCGCCCCCGACGTGCCCGGCGCCGCCGACCCCACGCAGGTGCTGCCGCAGGGCGCGGCCTCGTACGACCCGAACGCCGCGACCAGCTTCCTGCCGCACACGGGCGGCGCGCCCGGCGCGGCCGATCCGACCACCGTGCTGCCCGCTCACGGCGGCGACTCCACGCGTGTGATGCCGCCGATGCCGCAGGGGGCGCCGGGCGACATGAACGGCGCCGGCGGCGGGCCGTACGGGGACCAGCAGCCCGAGCAGCCGCACCCCTGGCAGAACCAGCTGCGCGCCGCCCGCGACCGCAACGAGCAGACGCAGGTCCAGTACCTGGACCCCGGCGAGGACCCGCTGCGCCGCCGCCCCCAGCGGCAGGTCGCCCGGCCCCAGCAGCAACCGCAGCGTCCGCAGGCGCAGCCCGGTCGCGGTTACCAGCAGCAACAGCCGCAGCGGTACGCGCCCCAGCCCCAGCCTCAGCGGTACGCGCCGCCCGCCCAGCCGGAGCCCCGGCGGCCGGTGCGCGAGCCGAGGCCGCCGCGGCAGCGCAGCGCGAACCCGATGAAGATCCCCGGTCTCGGCTGCCTCAAGGGCTGCCTGTTCACGATCATCATCCTGGTGGTGGCCGGCTGGCTCGTCTGGGAGCTGACGCCGTTGCAGCAGTGGATCGGGACCGGCAAGGGCTACTGGGAGCAGCTGAGCTCCTGGGCCGGCGCGGTGAGCGACTGGGTCAAGAACCTGGGCGGCGACGGCAGCGGCAGTGGCAGCGGTAGTGGCAACTAGGCGCGGGTCTGGGGATTTGTCGACAGTCGGCGGGGGAATTCCGGCTCTGTGGTGAGGGTTGGCTCGCCGGACGCGTAGCTTTGTCGGCAACACGCGTCTGTAGGAGCAGTCTTGGCACGGAAGATCGGTAGCCGGTACACCGCCAACCAGATCCTGGGGCGGGGCAGCGCCGGCACGGTGTGGCTCGGCGCAGGACCCGACGGCCCCGTCGCCGTCAAGCTGCTGCGCGAGGACCTCGCGTCCGACCAGGAACTCGTGGGCCGCTTCGTACAGGAGCGGACCGCGCTGCTGGGCCTGGAGCACCCGAACGTGGTCTCCGTACGAGACCTGGTGGTCGACGGCAACGACCTGGCCCTCGTCATGGACCTGGTCCGCGGTACGGACCTGCGCACCCGGCTGGAGCGGGAGCGGCGGCTGGCGCCCGAGGCGGCCGTGGCGATCGTGGCCGATGTGGCGGACGGGCTTGCCGCGGCGCACGCGGCCGGGGTCGTGCACCGGGACGTCAAGCCGGAGAACGTGCTGCTGGACATGGAGGGGCCGCTCGGCCCCGGTGGTGCGCACCCGGCGCTGCTGACCGACTTCGGTGTGGCCAAACTCATCGACTCGCCCAAGCGGACCCGGGCGACGAAGATCATCGGGACGCCGGACTATCTCGCGCCGGAGATCGTGGAGGGGCTGCCCCCGCGGGCCGCCGTGGACATCTACGCGCTCACCACGGTCCTGTACGAGCTGCTGGCGGGCTTCACGCCGTTCGGCGGCGGGCATCCGGGCGCGGTGCTGCGCCGGCACGTCACGGAGACGGTGGCGCCTCTGCCGGGCATCCCGGACGAACTGTGGCGGCTGATCGTGCAGTGCCTGGCCAAGGCGCCGGCGTCGCGACTGCGGGCCTCGGAGCTGGGTGCCCGGCTCAGGGAGCTCCAGCCGATGCTCGCGGGGATGCCGCCGCTGGACGTGGACGAGCCGGGCGCGGAGCCTTCGCAGGAGGCGGGCGAGGAGTCGTCGTCCGACCGGTCGGCGGATCGGGCCGGGGGCGGGGCCGCGGGCGGGGCCGGGGAGCGGGTACGGCGACGGGGAGCGGTCCCGTTGGTGCCCGGGGCGAAGCCGGACTCCAACCGGGACACGCACACGTCGATGCGGGTGCCGGCGCCGGACGAGCTGGCGGGGGGTGCGCGGGGGACGGCGCGGGTGCCGCGGGCGGCGGGTGCGCCGCGGCCCGGTTCCGCCGCGCGTCACCGGGCCGCGGCGCGGCGGCGGCGGGTGACGCTGGGAGTCGCGGGGGTGGTGGTCGCGGGGATGCTCGGGGCGGGGGTGTGGTGGGCGTCGTCGGGGGACGGGACGGATGTGGCGCCGGGGGCGCCTGGGCAGTCGGCGTCTCCGTGACACGTTGATTTCGGTTTCCGGGACCTGTGTTTTGGACCCGGGTTCGGGGCTGCGCCCCACTTCGCCCGCCCGCCCGTCTCGGTGGGGGGTCCGTCTCTGGGGCTCCGCCCCAGACCCCGGCGGGGGCTTCGCCCCCTGCGCCCCCTGGTTCCCACCTACCCGCCCGTCTCGGTGGGTGAGGAGGGGACCGGGAGGGGTGCGCTGTGGGGGTGGATGGGAGTCCGGAGGACGTGGGGTGTGGGGCGCGGGTGCGCCCGGCACGGGTGACCAGTGGAGAACGGGGGCGCCCGAAACCAACAGGCCGTGGGGCGGGGCGCCCGGCGGTAGCTGGCCGTGTGGGGGGCGGGTGTTCCTGGCGGTGACGGGTTGGGGGCGGGTGTACCTGGCGGTGACGGGCCGGGAGGCCGGTGTGTCCGGCAGTGGTGGGTCCTGGAGGGTGGGGCGCCTGGTTGTGGTGGGCCTGAGGGCGGGGTGCCCGGTTGTGGCGGGTCCCAGTGGGCGGGGGTGTCCGGCAGTGGTGGGTCCTGGAGGGTGGGGCGCCTGGTTGTGGTGGGCCTGAGGGCGGGGCGTCCGGTTGTGGCGGGTCCCAGTGGGCGGGGGTGTCCGGCAGCGGTGGGTCCTGGAGCACGGGTGCCTGGCTGCGGTGGGCCCTGGAGGGCAGGTGCCTGGTTGTGGTGGGCCAGAGGGCGAGGCGCCCGGGTTGTGGCGGGTCCCAGTGGGCCGGTGTGCCCGGCCGCGGTGGGTTCCGGAGGAGGGGAGCGCCGGTTGTGTTCGGCCCTGAGGGCCGGGGGCACCCGGTAGTAGTGGGGCTTGAGGGACCGGGGCGGCCCCAGCGGGCGGGGGTGTGCGGCGTTTGTCGCTTGGCGGAGCCGTTACGCTGGATGCGTGGCAGTCGTCGATGTATCCGAAGAGCTGAAGTCCCTCTCCTCGACCATGGAGTCGATCGAGGCCGTTCTGGACCTCGACAAGATGAGGGCAGACGTCGCCGTGCTCGAGGAGCAGGCGGCCGCGCCCTCTCTGTGGGACAACCCCGACGAGGCGCAGAAGATCACCAGCCGGCTCTCCCACCTCCAGGCGGAGGTCAGGAAGGCGGAGGCCCTGCGCGGCAGGATCGACGATCTCGGTGTGCTCTTCGAGCTCGCCGAGGCCGAGGACGACCCGGACACCCGCGACGAGGCCGAGGCCGAGCTCGTCGACGTCAAGAAGGCGCTGGACGAGATGGAGGTCCGGACGCTGCTCTCCGGTGAGTACGACTCCCGCGAGGCGCTCGTGAACATCCGGGCCGAGGCCGGCGGCGTCGACGCCGCCGACTTCGCCGAGCGGCTTCAGCGCATGTACCTGCGCTGGGCCGAGCAGCACGGCTACAAGACCGAGATCTACGAGACGTCGTACGCCGAAGAGGCCGGCATCAAGTCGACCACCTTCGCCGTGCAGACGCCCTATGCCTACGGCACCCTCTCCGTCGAGCAGGGCACCCACCGCCTGGTGCGCATCTCGCCCTTCGACAACCAGGGGCGCCGGCAGACCTCCTTCGCCGGTGTCGAGGTCCTGCCCGTCGTCGAGCAGACCGACCACATCGACATCGACGAGTCCGAGCTGCGCGTCGACGTCTACCGCTCCTCCGGCCCCGGCGGCCAGGGTGTGAACACGACGGACTCCGCGGTCCGCCTCACGCACATCCCGACCGGCATCGTGGTCTCCTGCCAGAACGAGCGCTCGCAGATCCAGAACAAGGCCACGGCCATGAACGTCCTCCAGGCGAAGCTGCTCGAGCGCCGCCGCCAGGAGGAGCAGGCCAAGATGGACGCCCTCAAGGGCGACGGCGGCAACTCCTGGGGCAACCAGATGCGCTCCTACGTCCTGCACCCGTACCAGATGGTCAAGGACCTGCGCACCGAGCACGAGGTCGGCAACCCCGAGGCCGTCTTCAACGGCGAGATCGACGGGTTCCTCGAGGCCGGGATTCGCTGGCGCAAGCAGCAGGACCAGGGTAAGTAGCAGCCCGGGAAATCAGAAGCAGACTGTTTGTCGACAAGGCAACTGCCGCTATTTCAGCGGCAGTTGCCTTTTCTGTTGGTCGATGTCCGGGTTTTACGTCACACTCACAGACTCCAACCACGCGCAAACAACGCACAGTTGGACATCGCGCCCGCAACGACCTTGACGGTCTTCCGAAAAGCGGGAAGGGTAAAACGTGGCATGCGCATTTCTGGGGCGCATGTGAACCGGGGGGATCCGCACTTGCGCCAACTACCCCCGTTGATCACGGCCCCGCGCGCCGCTCGAAGACGATTCAGCTACTGGGGGTAGCAACCATATGACGAAGAAGACGCGGGTTCGTGTCGCGCGCATCGCGGCCGGTGCCGTGATCGCTGCCGGCGCCTCGCTGACCGCCGCCGGCGCGGCCTCGGCCCTCGACCTCGGTGTCAGCGCCGGCGTCGGCGGCACCGGCATCAAGGCGAACGTGTCGCTGACGAGCGAGGGCGAACCGGGCGAAGAGGACCCGGTCGACCCCTGCGACATCGGCACCGGCCCGGAATGCGAACCGGAGAACCCGGGTGGTGGTGAGACCCCGGAGAACCCGGGTGGTGGTGAGACCCCGGAGAACCCGGGTGGTGGTGAGACGCCTGAGAATCCGGGCGGTGGTGAGACGCCTGAGAATCCGGGCGGTGGTGAGACGCCCGGTAACCCGGGTGACGGTGGCAGCACCCCCGGCAATCCCGGCGGTGGCAGCACCCCGGGCACCCCCGGTGGCAGCAGCGACAACTCGGGCAACGCCGGCGGCAACGGCACCACCCCCAACGGCGGCGGCAACAACACCGTCCCGCAGGAGCAGGGCTCCTCGGCCCTGACCGAGACCGGCTCGGACAGCAACCCGTCCGCGCAGGGCAACGGCCAGGAGCTCGCCGAGACCGGTGCCGCGGAGACCACGTTCCTGCTGATCGGCGCGGCCACGATGATCGCCGGCGGTATCGGCTTCCGGTTCCTGCCGCGCCTGATGGAGGGCCGCGGCGGCGCCGCTGCCTGAGCGTGGCGACCGGCGTACGCACCGTATGCGACATCCGGTACGGGACGTACGTGTGAGTGAATGACGAGGGGCCCGGAGCAGCAAGCTCCGGGCCCCTTCCAGTCGTCCTCGGCGCGCGTCCTACACCGTCTGGTGCGCCAGCAGCGCCACCGCGGCGATCAGCACCACCAGCAGCGCGATCAGCGCCGTGGGGTTCAGCCCCGCGAAGAAGTTCTCCTGCTGCAGCCGCTCGCGGTTCGCCCGGCACACGGGGCACCGGCCCTCGCTCACGGGCGCCGCGCAGTTCGCGCACACCAGCCGGTCGTACGTCATGCGCTCGCCCTCCTTGCACCGGTTCCACTCTGTCAACGCCCACGCGCGCGCGAACGTTCCCCTCCCCACAATGCCAGGTTCACCGGGACGGCGCGCGGGTCGCTCCGCAAGCACGGGCCTTGTACCAACTCCGCGAGAATATGCCCCGTACAAAAACACACAACCCACACGTAACCCTGATCGGCGACTGCGCACCCGTACCCGGTTCGCGTATGGTCACGCTCATCTACCCCCGGCGACACGTGGTGCATCCGTGATCCGATTCGACAATGTCTCCAAGGTCTACCCCAAGCAGACCCACCCAGCCCTCAGGGATGTCTCCCTGGAGGTTGAGAAGGGCGAGTTCGTGTTCCTCGTGGGGTCCTCCGGCTCCGGAAAGTCCACCTTCCTGCGGCTGATCCTCCGCGAGGAGCGGTGCAGTCACGGCCAGGTGCACGTCCTGGGCAAGGACCTCGCGCGCGTCTCCAACTGGAAGGTCCCGCAGATCCGCCGCCAGCTGGGCACGGTCTTCCAGGACTTCCGCCTCCTGCCCAACAAGACGGTCGCCGAGAACGTCGCCTTCGCCCAGGAGGTCATCGGCAAGTCCAAGGGCGAGATCCGCAAGTCCGTGCCGCAGGTGCTCGACCTCGTCGGGCTCGGCGGCAAGGAGGATCGCAGGCCCGGCGAGCTGTCCGGTGGTGAGCAGCAGCGCGTCGCCATCGCGCGGGCTTTCGTCAACCGGCCCAAGCTGCTCATCTGTGACGAGCCCACCGGCAACCTCGACCCGCAGACCTCCGTCGGCATCATGAAGCTGCTCGACCGCATCAACCGGACGGGCACCACCGTGGTGATGGCGACCCACGACCAGAACATCGTGGACCAGATGCGCAAGCGCGTCATCGAGCTGGAGAAGGGCCGTCTCGTCCGAGACCAGGCGCGCGGCGTCTACGGCTACCAGCACTGACCAGTCCACGACGGAAAGGCTTGACCAGACGTCATGCGCGCCCAGTTCGTCCTGTCGGAGATCGGTGTCGGTCTCCGTCGCAATCTGACGATGACCTTCGCCGTCGTCGTCTCCGTCGCCCTGTCGCTCGCCCTGTTCGGCGGGTCGCTCCTGATGAGCGACCAGGTCAACCAGATGAAGGGCTACTGGTACGACAAGATCAACATCTCGATCTACTTCTGCAACAAGAGCAACGCCCAGAGCGACCCCAACTGTGCCAAGGGCGCGGTCACCGAGGACCAGAAGAAGACGATCCTCGCCGACCTGAACAAGATGTCGGTGGTGCAGAAGGTCACCTACGAGTCCCAGGACGAGGCGTACAAGCACTACCAGGAGCAGTTCGGCGACACCCCGCTGGCCGGCACCATCACGCCGGACCAGATGCAGGAGTCGTACCGGATCAAGCTGAAGAACCCGGAGCAGTACAAGGTCATCGCGAGCGCCTTCAACGGGCGTGACGGCGTGTACTCCGTGCAGGACCAGAAAGGCATCCTGGACAACCTCTTCGGGTTGCTGAACGGCATGAACTGGGCCGCGCGCGCGGTGATGTCGCTGATGCTGGTCGTCGCGCTGATGCTGATCGTCAACACCGTGCGCGTCTCGGCGTTCAGCCGCAGGCGTGAGACCGGGATCATGCGCCTGGTGGGCGCCTCCGGCTTCTACATCCAGGCGCCGTTCATCATGGAGGCGGCGGTCGCCGGGCTGATCGGCGGCGGGGTCGCCTGCGGATTCCTGGTGACCGCGCGGTACTTCATCATCGACCACGGTCTCGCCCTGTCGGAGAAGCTGAATCTGATCAACTTCATCGGCTGGGACGCGGTGCTGACGAAGCTGCCGCTCATCCTCGCGACAAGTGTGCTGATGCCGGCGTTGGCCGCGTTCTTCGCGCTGCGCAAGTACCTGAAGGTGTGACGCACGCCAAAGAGGTCGTACGGTCGAGCAACCGTACGGCCTCGGGGCGTTGTCCTAGACTCACCGCCATGTCGGGCCGTGACCTGTTCCGCCGGCCCCGCCGCGGACGCGCCGGGGCCGCCCTGACATTGGTCTTCGCGAGCGTGCTGGTGGCGGGCGCGGCGACGGGCTCCCTGCCCGGCCACGACGACCGCAGGTCCCAGGCGGGCGAGGCCGGTTCGGCCGTGCCCGTGGGCCGGCCCGAGGAAGTGACCCGGGCGGCGGCCGAGGCCATGGCCGTCGGCGAGTCCCCCGTGCAGGCCGCCGCACGTGCCGTCAGCCGCAGCGGCGACCGCTGGGGAGCCGTCTACTCCCGGGGCGAGTACGAGGAGTTCCAGGAGGCCCTGGACGGCCAGTACACCGGCGTCGGACTGTCGACGCGGCGCTGCCGGGACGGCCGGGTCGAGGTCGCGAAGGTCCGGGCGGGCTCGCCCGCGGCGGCCGCCGGCATCCGCCGGGGCGACCGGCTGCGCAGCGTCGACGGCGAGCGGACCGACGGGCTGCCGGTGACCGACGTGGTCGCGCTGCTGCGGGGCGACGCCGACGACGCGCCCGCCGGCACCGCCGTCACCCTGGGTCTGCAACGCGGCAAGCGCGTGTGGACCCAGACGCTCCGCCGGGCCCGTCTGTCGACGGACCCGGTCACGGTACGGCGCTCGGCGGGCGGCGTGACCGTCATCAAGATCGCCGCGTTCACGAAAGGCGTGGGCGGCAAGGTCCGCACCGCCGTACGCCGCGCCCCGGCCGCCGACGGGATCGTCCTCGACCTGCGCGGAAACTCCGGCGGCCTGGTCACCGAGGCCGTCACCACCGCCTCCGCCTTCCTCGACGGCGGCCTGGTCGCCACCTACGACGTCGACGGCGACCAGCGCGCCCTGCACGCCGGCTCCGGCGGGGACACCACCCGGCCTCTGGTCGTACTCGTCGACGGCGGCACGATGAGCGCGGCCGAACTGCTCACCGGCGCCCTCCAGGACCGCGGCCGCGCGGTCGTCGTGGGCTCCCGCACCTTCGGCAAGGGCTCGGTGCAGATGCCGAGCAGGCTGCCCGACGGCTCGGTCGCCGAGCTCACGGTCGGGCACTACCGCACCCCCGGCGGGCACGCCGTGGACGGCCACGGCATCACCCCTGACCTGGACGCCGGGCAGGACGCGCTGCGGCGCGCGCAGACGGTTCTGACGGGTCTGGGCGAGGCGTCCTAGCCCGGCGGGCACGCCCTTTAATACGTTTCCCGCACACCCCCTCCGTAGTGCGAAAATGGGGGGCACTATGGCTAAGGAAAAAGGGCGCAAGCTGATCGCGCAGAACAAGAAGGCGCGGCACGACTACCTCATCATCGATACCTACGAGGCCGGTCTGGTGCTGATGGGGACCGAGGTGAAGTCGCTGCGTCAGGGGCGGGCGTCGCTGGTCGACGGGTTCGTGCAGCTCGACGGGCACGAGGCGTGGCTGCACAACGTGCACGTGCCCGAGTACAGCCAGGGCACCTGGACCAACCACAGCGCCCGCCGCAAGCGGAAGCTGCTGCTGCACCGGGAGGAGATCGACAAGCTGGAGTCGAAGTCCCAGGAGACGGGTCACACGATCGTGCCCCTCGCGCTGTACTTCAAGGACGGCCGGGCCAAGGTCGAGATCGCGCTGGCGAAGGGCAAGAAGGAGTACGACAAGCGGCAGACGCTCCGCGAGAAGCAGGACCGCCGCGAGACGGACCGCGCGGTGGCGGCGGCGCGGCGCAGGCAGCGGGGGTAGCGGCAGGTCCGGGACGCGGGGAATACGCTGGCACGGACCTGCGTTGGTCACGTACGATGGAACCAGCACCGCGAGGCCGGTGCGGATCTCCTCTCCGGAGGGGTTTTGAAAAATCAACATGGGGATGATCGGTTTCGACAGCGGCTGTCGAAGCAGGGGAAGCGTGTCGAGGAAGCGGCCATGATCTCGTAAACCACAGGCCGAAAAAATAATCGCCAACACCAAGCGCGATTCCTCCCAGCAGGCCTTCGCCCTCGCTGCCTGATCTCAGGTAGCAGAGCGAGCCTCCTACTAAGGGAGTGTCAGCCCGGGGCTGTTCCCGACCCGGATCCTGGCATCAGCTAGGGGACTAAACCTTGATCCCGGTCACGGGGTGAAGAGGGAAACCAAACAGTGACTGAGCCCGTCGGAGACTTGTCCGCGTGATCTCCGGGGCTGAGAAATGCGAAGCGGACTGCACACGGAGAAGCCCTGATTCCGCACCGTTGGACGCGGGTTCGATTCCCGCCATCTCCACGATCGGGAGGCTCCCGAGCCTCCTTCACCCATGTGGGCAAGGCCCCGTCGCTTTCGAGCGGCGGGGCCTTGCCCGTTGTGTGGGCAGGGCCCCGCCGCTTTCGGCTGACGGGGCTCCTGCTGCCGAGGGCCGTGGTGGTGTCAGGACAGGGGCAGGGTGGCTGTCACGGAGAAGGTCCGGTCCTTCGTGCTGGCGTGCAGGGTTCCGCCGAGGGCGATGACTCGGCCTCTGAGGCCGGCCAGGCCCGTGCCGCGGCCGGGCGCCGTGGAGGGTGGGGGCGAGCCGGTGGGGGCGCCGTCGTTGCGGACGGTCAGGCGGATGTCGTCCGGGTCGGTGTGGAGCTCGATCTCGCAGCACGTGGCACGGCTGTGTTCCAGCAGATTGCCCACCGCCTCATGGAGCACCGACCGCAGGCACTCCGTCGCCGCGTCGTCCAGTTCCAGGCGCGGCGGCAGCGAGGCGTGCACCCCTACCCCGGAGGTGGTCAGCAGCCGCTGTGCCCGGGCCAGCTCGTCGGCCAGGGACCGGGTTGCCCCGGGGCTGCTGATGAGCCGTACGTCGTCCTGCGTCCGCCGGGCCAGCTCGGCGACCTCGGCGAGCGCCGCCCTGGCGGACTCGGCGGAGGTGTCCGCGCGCAGGGCGTTCTCCGCCCGCACCACGACGGCCACCAGTGACGAGCCCACCAGATCGTGCAGGTCCTGGCGCATACGCGCCAGGGCACGCTGCTCGGCGAGCCGGGCCGTCTGTTCCTTGCTGCCGTGCAACCGGGAGGAGAGCAGGGCGAGATGGGTGACCGCGAAGACGGTGCTCGCCGTGATCGCCGCACTGAGCAGAGCGACCAGTGAACCGCGGCTGCTGTCGACCACGCCCGTGTGAATGAGCAACGGCCCGCTGGCGACGACCGCCAGGGCGACGGGAACGGAGTTGGCGGGGGGCAGAGTGAGCATCACGGCGCCGGCGAGGAAGCCGAGCAGAGTGAACCACCGGTGCTGGAAGACCACTAAGGGCACGTAGGTGAGCACGGCCTGCACCAGCAGCAGTCCCCACCTCCAGCGGTAAGGCAGCCGGTAGGGCGGAGGCGCGTACTGGCCGAGCAGAACGGCCGGCGTCAGCACCAGCACGGTCAGACCGGCGGCGACAGTGCGCCTGTGGAACGGCGAGGCGGCGATGTCGAGTGCCACAAGCCCGAGGGACCCCAACACCATTACGGCCAGCGAGCCCAATGCCACCCGGGCTCCCGGTGGAGCCGTCACGCCCTTCCCTGCTTTGCTCCGCATCCTCGCCCCGTTCCACTTTCGATCATCAACGGTCGATTATGGAACGGTCCGGGAGAGGTGATCGGACCCCGCCAGGAGCCCCGAAGCCCCTCTGACCTGTGCATTTGAGTGGCTTCACAAGATCTTCGCAGCTTGTGAAGTCTTCACTTCTTCGGCCGTGACACCCCTGCTTTGATCACGTCTGCGTCATGTCCATACCAAAGAGAGATGACTGAACGTGTCAAAGAGAACACGCCCGACCGGCGAGTGGGAGGGTTCGGCCGTCGCCTCGCAGAGGCACAGACGGCTGTTGCCCCGGATTGCGGTCTTAACCGCCATGGTGCTCGCGGCGGAGTCGGCGCTGATGGTCGCCAACACCGGCCAAGCGATGGCACTCACGCGCGAGAAGATACAGCAGACGGCCGCGAAGGACACGCCCAACGGCCCCGATACCGCTGCGGACATCCCGTCGGCGAAGGTCGCGGCCCGGCTCAACGGCAAGCGGGTCGAGGCGCTCTCGGAGCGTACCGCGACCTCGACGACCTGGGTGAACAAGGACGGTTCGCTCACCACGGAACTCGCTGCTGGTCCCGTTCGGTTCACGGACGAGGAGACGGGGGAGTGGCGCGCGGTCGACCTGGACCTCGTCCAGCGGGCCGACGGGACTGTCGAACCCAAGGCGCACCCGGGCGGGCTGCGCTTGTCCGGCAGGTCCGGGACCCCCGCGAAGTCGCTGAAGGCCGCTCAGCAGGCCAAGGCCACCGACCTGGTGACCTTGGGCGAGGGTGATCAGCAGATCACGCTGCAGTGGAAGGGTGGCCTGCCCGAGCCGAAGCTGGACGGCACCCGGGCGGAGTACGTCAACGCCGTACCCGGCGCGGACGTGGTCGTGGAGGCCACCCGCACCGGCTTCGAGCAGTACGTCGAGCTCAAGCAGCGTCCCGAGACCGGTGACGTCGGCGGCTACTCCTACACGCTTCCGCTGAAGGCCAGGGGCTTGAAGGCGCGGCAACTGGCCGACGGCAGCGTGCTGTTCACCGACGAGAAGAACAACAAGCGGGCTGTCATGCCCGCGCCGGTGATGTGGGACGCCACCGTCGACGAACGTTCCGGGGAGCACACCCGCAAGGCCAGGGTCGGCCTGAAGGTGGTCCAGAAGGGCTCGTCCGTCGACCTGGTGATCACCCCGGACGCCGACTTCCTCGCCGACCCGGACACCAAGTACCCGGTCACCATCGACCCCTCCACCTCCTCGCTGTCGAACGTCTTCGACACCTACGTGCAGCAGGGAGTGACGGTCGATCAGTCGACCGACACCGAACTGGACTGGGGCAACCCGGGCACCAAGAACGCCGACGGCACCCCGCGTACCGCGCAGACCTTCATCTCCTGGAACACCACGCCGATCCAGGACGCGCTGGTGCTGGACGCGAAGCTGTCGCTGTGGAACTTCCACTCGGGCAACACCGACTGCAAGGCGTACCCGTGGGAGGTGTGGTCCTCTCCCGCCGCCTCCACCTCCAGCCGGTGGACCAACCGCCCGACGATGACGGCCCTGAAGGCCACCTCCACCGAGACCCGCGGCAACCCGTCGTGCACCAGCACCCAGCCCGCGGGCTGGATCAACGCCAATGTGACCACGCTGGTGCAGGAGTGGGCCTCGGCCAAGGCCACCCGCGGCCACATGGGCATCCAAGCCACGAGCGAAGCGGTCGTGGCCCAGTGGAAGCGCGTCAACTCCGCCAACGCCGCCTCCAATCCGCCGAAGCTGGTCGTCAACTACAACTACCGGCCGCGCACCGGAACCAAGCAGGAGGCCGGCCCGCCGTACTTCTCCTACGGCGGCGACTACGTCGTCAACACCACCACGCCGACCCTGCGGGACACCTTCGTCGACGCCGACGGCGACAAGGTCAACGGCACCTTCCAGATCTTCGACTCCGCCACCAACGCCCAGGTCGGCAACGTCCTGGTGTCGAAGTACGTGCCCTCCGGGCAGGTCGCCTCGGTGACCGTCCCGGCAGGTGTGCTGGCCGACGGGAAGACGTACAAGTTCCGCACCAGCCCCTATGACGGCACGCACTACAACACCGGCTGGTCGGCGTGGAAGACGTTCACCGTCGACACCAAGGCGCCCTCCGCGCCCACGAAGATCGTCTCCACGGACTACCCGTCGGACAAGTGGGTCAAGGGCGCCGGCCAGGCCGGCACGTTCACGGTCACCCCGCCCGCCGGCGGTGACCACAACTGGCTGGAATGGTCGCTGGACGGCGTCACCTGGACCAAGGTGACCACGAGCGGCTCCAGCGCGAACAAGGCGATCAGCATCGCCCCGCCGAGGGACGGCACCCATACGCTGCAGGTGCGGGCCGTGGACAAGGCGGACAACAAGTCCGAGGCGGCCGAGTACACCTTCCACGCCGGCCCCGGCGGCTTCATCCAGCCCAACGACGGCGAACGCACCGCACGCCGGCTCCCGCTCGTCGCGGAGGCCGAAGGTACCAAGTACGACAAGGTGTCCTTCTTCTGGCGGCGCTCCGAGGCCGACAACTGGGTGGAGATCCCCGCCGGTCACGTGACCTCCGGCGGCACCCCGCTGACCGCGTGGCCCGTTTCGCTGACCAACGGCAGGAACGCGCAGCTGGTCTGGAACGCCACCGACACCGTCGACCCCGACGGCACGGTACAGATCAAGGCCGACTTCACCGGCCCGGGCAACGCCTCCGGCAGCACCGAGCCGCTGACCGTCGTCGTCGACCGCAACGCTGACGGCGCCGCAAGCCAGGGCGTGGGTCCTGGCACGGTGAACATGCTGACCGGCGACTTCGGCCTGTCGGCCACGGATGCCTCCGCGTTCGACATGTCCGTCACGCGTACCGCATCGTCCCGTACCCCGGACAAGGGGGCCGCTCAGGAGGGACAGGCGCCGATCTTCGGCAAGGAGTGGGTGTCGGGTGCGACCGCCGAGCTGACGGACTCCGACTACTCCCACATCCGCAGGATCTCCGACACGGCCGTCGCCGTGGTCGACTCCGACGGTGAGGAGACCCACTTCACCGCGAACGCGGCCAAATCGGGCTGGGTTCCGGAGCCGGGTGCGGAGGATCTGACCCTCAAGGGCAGCGTGAGCGGCAGCTTCACGCTCTCCGACACCGAGGGCACGGTCACGGAGTTCACCAAGCCCGATCCGGCCGTGCCGACCTGGCAGGTCTCCAGCACCCTGCTGGACGGGCTGACCAACTCCACGACCACGGTGATCTCGCAGAAGTCCACCTACAACGGCAAGGCCGTCGCCCGGCCCAAGTGGGTCGTCGCACCCACCTCGGCCGCGACCGCCGCGGACTGCGCGGCCGATCCGGCCACCAAGGGCTGCCGGGTCCTGGAATACCTGTACCCGCTGACCACCACCGCCACGGACACCGCGTTCGGCGATGTGGTGGGTCAGGTCAAGTCCATCCGCCTGTGGGCCACCGAGCCCGGTGCGGCCACCTCCCAGGTCCTCGCCATCCAGTCGTACGTGTACGACGGGCAGGGGCGGCTGCGCGAGACCTGGAACCCGCGCATCTCCCCGGCGCTGAAGACGCAGTACGAGTACGACAGCGCGGGCCGCGTCGTCAAGTTCACCCCGCCCGGCGAACTGCCCTGGACCTTCACCTACGGCAAGGCCGGCAACACCGCCACCGCCGGTGACGGCATGCTGCTCAAGGCCACCCGCGCGGGGCTGAAGCAGGGCACCGCCGATGTCGAAGAGGGCACGGCCGCCACCAGCGTCGTCTACGACGTGCCGCTGACCGGCACCGCCGCCCCGAACAAGATGGGCGCCTCCGATGTGAGGGCGTGGGGCCAGTTCGACGCGCCGACGGACGCGACCGCGGTCTTCCCTGCCGACGCCGTGCCGTCCTCGCACTCCGGCGGCTCGCTGACCGCGGCCGCCTACAAGCGGGCCGAGGTGCACTACCTGGGCGTATCCGGCCGTGAGGTCAACTCCGCCACTCCCGGCGGGCACATCTCCACCACCGAATACGACCGCTTCGGCAACACCGTCCGTGAACTGACCGCCGCCAACCGATCCGTCGCCCTGGGACTGACCGCTGATGACAAGGCCACCCAGGCCGACCTCGGCATCTCCCAGCTCACCGGCGCCGAGCGCGGCGACCTGCTGGCGACCCGCTCCGTCTACAACGAGAACGGAACCCGAGAACTGGAGGAGTTCGGCCCGCTGCGCAGGATCGACCTCACCGCCGATCTGAAGCAGGGCACCACCACGCTGGTCTCCGCGGGCACTTCGGTCACCGCACGTACGTGGACGGTCAACGAGTACGACGCGGGCCGTCCCACGGACGGCACGGCCAAGGTCAAGGACCAGATCACCAAGGTCACCACCGGCGCCCAGGTGCGCGAACACCCCTTCGTCCAGGGCGAGACCCGGGTCACCCAGACCGTCTACGACTGGGCCAAGGGCCTGCCGACCAAGACGATCAAGGATCCGGGTGGTCTGGCGATCACCGAGACCACGGAGTACGACGCCCAGGGGCGCACCGTCAAACAGCTCCTGCCCGGTGCGACGGGCACGGACGCGGCAACCCGCGTGACCACCTACTGGTCCGCTACCGGCACCGGCGCCTGCGCCGGCCGCCCCGAGTGGGCCGACCTGGTCTGCTCGGTCGGACCCGCCGGCGCGATCACCGGTGGCGGCTCCAACCCGACAGGGCTGCCGACCACCACCACCGAGTACGACTGGTGGGGCAACACGGCCAAGGTCACCGAGACCGCCAACGGCGTCACCCGTACGACGACCACGACGTACGACGCCGCGGGCCGGCAGATCAAGAGCGCAGTCACGGGCGGGCTCGGACAGGCGGTCCCGGAGGCCACCACCGAGTACGACCCGAACAACGGCAAGGTGACCAAGACCACCTCGCCCACCGGCGGCTCGATCACCAAGGCGTACGACAAGCTCGGCCGCCAGATCGCATACACGGACGCCGACGGCGGCAGGACCACGACCGAGTACGACCTGCTCGACCGGCCGGTCAAGTCGACGGACACGGTGCCGTCGACGGTCACGTACACCTACGACACGGCCATCGAACCGCGCGGTCTGGCCACGAAGACCACCGACTCGATCGCCGGCACCTTCCAGGCGACGTACGACGCCGCCGGGGCCGTGGTGACCGAGAAGCTGCCCGGCGGCTACTCCGTCAAGCAGACGAACGACCCCGCCGGTTCCGCCGTCGACCGTACGTACACCCGTGACAGCGACGGCACCATCGTCTACTCGGACACGGTGACCGAGTCCATCCACGGCCAGGTCACCAGTCACGCCGGCTGGTCCGACCAGTCTTACGGCTACGACGCCACTGGTCGCCTCACCACAGTCGAGGACACCACCGAGACGGTCTGCACGCGCCGCAGCTACGCCTTCGACGCGCGCACCAACCGCAAGTCCCTGACCACGGCGACGGGCACGCCCGGCGCCGACTGTCCCACCAGCGGAGGCACCGCCGCCAACTCCACGTACGACAGCGCCGACCGGCTGGTGAACTCCGGGTACACGTACGACGCGTTCGGTCGCACGACCGCCCTGCCCGGCAGCACCATCGGCTACTACGCCAACGACCTCGCGTACCAGCAGGTCTCCGGCGGAAAGCGCCAGACCTGGCAGCTCGACGCGGCCCTGCGGTTCCGCTCGTGGAAGGTGGAGACGGGCAGCGGTTCGACCTGGACGCAGAACGCGTCCAAGCTCAACCACTACGACGGCGACGGCGACAACCCGCGCTGGGTCGTGGAGGACACCGCCACGGGAGCCCTGACCCGCAACGTCGACGGGGCCTCCGGCGACCTTGCGGCGACCACGGCCAAGAGCGGCGACACGGTACTGCAGCTCACCACCATCCACGGCGACGTGGCGCTCCAGCTCCCGCTGGAGGCCGGCAAGGCGCCGGTCGCCCTGGACTCGGATGAGTACGGCAACCCGCGTCCGGGCCTGGAGCCCACACGCTACAACTGGCTCGGCGCCAAGCAACGTTCGTCGGAGACCCTGACCGGCCTGGTCCTGATGGGCGTACGGCTCTACAACCCCGCCACCGGCAGCTTCCTCTCCGCCGACCCGGTCTACGGCGGCAACGCCAACGCCTACGACTACGTCCACGCCGATCCGCTCAACCGCTACGACCTCGACGGCAAGTGGAGCTGGAAAAAGGCATGGCGTAAGACCAAGAGCTTCGTCAAGCGCCACCGGGTGGGAATCGCTGCCGGCCTCGCTGGAGTCGGCTGCGGCGTGGTCTCCATGGGACTGGCCGGCGCGGCCTGTGCTGTGGCCGCCGGAGCGATCGCCGGTGGGGCCGCCAAGAAGCTGGGCAATCGCAAGGCCTCATGGGGTTCGGTCGGACGCGCGGCCATTTACGGCGCCGGAGTCGGATCGGCCGGATGGGGGCTCAGTGCGGGAGTGCGGTACGGGGCCGGCCGGGCCCTGGTCCGATGGGCCCCGCGCGGCGGCCGGCACGCCCTGAGCCGCGTTTCGCACCGCAAATCACGGTCGTGGCGTTGGTGACCACTCGCTGATGTAGGAGATTTACGCTAGCGGAACTGGCCGCCCGAGCGGGCGGCCAGTTCCGGGAACAGGGATTTACATGGCAAATCAAACAAGGCGCACATCGCGGGCGATTTTCTGGTCCGGCGTCATCGTTTTTGCACTGGGCATCACGGCAGCCGCTCTGTACGGACACAAGGACGGCGAGCGACTGTTTTTCTGCTCGGCAATCATTCTGGCGGTTGCCTGGCTGGTTGAGCGGGGCTCGGATGACTGACCACGCGGGGCGCTTGGGCAAGGCATTTCGGGCGATCGACCGGGCTCTGGGGGGTACGCAACCTCCGGACAGGCCACAGCGGTTCGCCGCACGACATCCTCTGGTACTCGGCCTCCTCGCCGGTCTTGCCTCTTTCCTGTTCGGCCTGGTCGTCTCCGACCACGACAGCGCGATGTCCCTGTTCCTGATTTCACTCTTCGGGATCGCGATGGGAAGTATTTTCGCGGCGACCGGTTACGCGGAGCGGAAGCGCCAAGCCCGGCTGGAGCGAGCGCAGTCATGACGACCATCGTCGACGCCGTCCTCCTCTGAACGGAAAGATCCCGGATCAGCCAGGCGGGGCGTACGCGCTCCCGTCACCGGTCGTGTGGCCGGTCCTGATGTCCAAGGGGACGGAGCGACACCGGCCACGCCGAGGACCGGACGGTCCGTGGCCCGTCAGTGGCGTGTGAGGCTCATCGCCCAAGCGCCACCGGCGGGCTTCGAAGTCCGGCGGGCGCTCGGTGGCCGAAGCCGGCCCCCGGGTACTCGCAGCTCCCCCTACACCGCGCCTGTCGGCCCGGCACAATTGATCGGTGATCAAAGTGCTGGTGGTCGAGGACCACGCGGTCGTGCGGTCCGGGCTGGTGGCGCTGCTCTCGGGCGAGTTGGGGATGCAGGTCGTCGGTCAGGCCGCCGATGGTGAGGCCGCACTGGTCGAGGCCGAGAGGCTTCGGCCCGATGTGGTTCTCCTCGACATCGACCTGCCTGCCAGGGATGGCATCGCCGTTGCTGCAGCGCTCGCCGAACAGCTGCCGGAATGCCGCGTTCTGATGCTCACGGCGCTGGACCGCCCCGGGCATCTGGGTCGTGCCATGAGCGTGGGAGCCTCCGGCTACCTCCTCAAGAGCGCGACCCCCATCGAGACCGCGGACGCGATTCGCCGGGTCGCCGCGGGTGGGCGAGTGATCGACCCGCGGATGCGGGGCGGCCGGGCCGACGAGGTCAGCCCGCTGACCGAGCGGGAGACCGAGGTGCTGCGGCTGGCGTCCTCGGGTGCGCACGCCCGCGAGATCGCCGCCGAACTGTTCCTGAGCTTGGGCACGGTGCGCAACCGGCTCTCGTCCGCGGTCGGCAAGCTCCACGCGCGCACCCTCGTCGACGCAGTCCGCATCGCCGAACGCCAGGGCTGGCTGTAGGCCGTGGTATCACACAGAAAATGGGAGTTCCGTCATGTTCAGCTATTGGCTTGCGACCATACGCCGTGCTGCCGTGGCCATCGCCGCGCTCTTCGTTTTCTGTGGTGGCGCCATGGCCGGTGTAATGATCTGGGAAGACGCGTCCGCCTGGGCGGCCGCGCTGCTTCAGGGGACGCTTTTCGGTCTCGCGGTGGTCGCTGTCGTGGTCATCGTCGGCTCCATATCGAACACATGGCAGGCCGTGCGTATGGCTTCGCGCCATGGCCTGACGTTGTCCCCCGAGGCCGTGCCTCTGCCATGCACCGCTGAGATCCGCGTTCCGATACGTCCCGGCACCACCGCCTATCAGCTCACCGACAGTGTGCTGCACGCCCTCAAGCAGCTCTCGGCCCCCCAGATCGATGAGGTGAAGGAGTTCACCCATGGCAAGCTCACCCTCATCTGCAGGAAATCGCTCAGCCTCCCGGTGAGGTTCCACATCTCCATCGCGACGGACCGGGACACCGCGACGGTGACGATGGACGCCCGCCCAATGGCCTGGAGAGTCCTTGACGAAGGCGCCAGTTGGTGCGTCCTCAAGACCTTCGAGCCGCACGTCGGCAAGGCCGTCCACGAGGAGGCGTGCGGCACGGGCACGACGTGAGGACGGCCCGCGCTCACGAGCCCGGTTCGAGTTCGAACCACACCGTCTTGCCGATGCCGGCCTCGCGGGGTTCCGCGCCCCAGTCGTTCGCCAGTGTCTCCACCAGCGCCAGGCCCCGGCCCGACTCGTCCTCCGGTGATGCCTCCCGGGGCGTCGGCAGCGTGTCGTTCGCGTCCGTGACCGAGACGCGCAGGCGGCCCTCCTCGCTCAGTACGCAGCGCGCCCGGATCTCCCGGCCCGGCGCCTTCGCGTGGCGGTAGGCGTTCGTCATCAGCTCGCTGAACAGGAGCACCGCCGTCTCCGTCACCTCGGCGGGCAGCTTCCACGACGTCGCCTGTTCGCGCAGGAGCACCCGGGCCCTGCCCACGCTCCGCGCGTCGCGGGGGAAGCGGAACTCGATGTCCTGGGGGAGCGCGGCGGGGGAGCGGTGCGGCGTCGGCATGCGGGCTGGTTCCTTGCGTGTGATTCTCCGTCGTTCGTCGGGAAAATGCTGCTGGCCCGTGCCTAGCCTCGGAAGTAGCGGGTCGGGTACGCAGCGTGGCTGTACACGCTGCGACGTCGGGAGGCGGGTGAGGGCGCATGGCTACGGGGGACTCCCAGCAGGCGCAGCAGAACTGGCGTTACTGCGGTGGGCAGATCAAGCTGTGGCGGGAGGAGGCCCAGGTCACCCGGCAGGCCCTCGCCGAAGAGGCCGGCTACGACTACGAGTACGTCAAGTCGATGGAGTGCGGGCGGCGTCGGCCGACGCTGCGGCTGTTGCAGGTCGCTGATCAACTGTGCGGGGCACGAGGCAAGTTGTCGGCCGCGCACGAGTTCCTGAAACCCGAGCCGTTCCCCCAGCGGACGCAGCAGTACGTGCTGGTGGAGGCCGAGGCCATCACCGTCCAGTGGTACGAGCCCCTGTTGATTCCCGGCCTGCTCCAGACTCCGGAGTATGCACGAGCGCTGATCAGCAGCAACTGCCCTCCCCTGGACGAGGAGACGGTGGACGAGCGGGTCGCGGCCCGGCTGAAGCGGCAGGAGAAGCTGACCAGCAAGCCGCCCACGCACTTCAGTTTCGTGGTCCATGAGGCCGCTTTGCGCTCGGTCGTCGGCGGCCGGGACGTCATGCGCAACCAGTGCCAGTACCTGCTGGAGGTAGGCAAGCGGCGTCACCTGTCGATTCAGGTACTCCCGTTCTGCACTGCTCCCACGGCTGCGCTCAGTGGGCCGATGGTGCTGGTGGAGACCGCCGATCACGAGCGTTACGCCTTTGTCGACGGGCAGTCGACGGGCGCGCTTTACTCTGACGGAAACAAGCTCAGTACATTGACTCAGCGCTATGGCATGATCCGCATGCAGGCGCTTAGTGTGGAGGAGTCTGCCCAGTTCACCAGGAAGGTGGCGGAGGAGCTGTGAGCGACGGACTGTCATGGTTCAAGTCGAGTTATAGCGACTCCGAAGGCAGCGCCTGCGTCGAAGTCGCCGCCTCTCCGCGCACCATCCACGTCCGTGACTCCAAACTCGGCGTTCACAGCCCGCGCTTCGCGGTGAACGCCGACGCCTGGTCAGAGTTCCTTGCGTACGCCGCTCACTGAGATCAGCAGCGCGATCGCCGCCGCCGTCACCGGGACCGCGTAACCCGACGTCGCCGAGACGTGCTCGACCACCCAGCCACCGGTCGCGCTGCCGCAGGCGATGCCGCCGAGCAGGCCGGTCACCGCGAGGGTCATGCCCTCGTTGAGGCGGCCCTCGGGGGAGCGCTGCTGGACCAGGGTCATGTTGGTGACCATGGTGGGCGCCGTCGCCGTACCCGCGACGAGCAGCGCCACGGACAGCGCGAGCAGGGAACCGGTCAGCGCGGCGGCCAGCAGCGGCAGGGTCATGAGGGCCGTCATCGCCGCCACGCACCACGGCAGTCGCCGTCCGGCCGGGCCCGTCGGTCGCAGGGCCCCGTACACCAGCCCGGCCACGCACGAACCCGCCGCCTGGAGGCCGAGTGCCACGCCTGCCACCGACCGATGGCCCCGCTCGTCCGCGAACGCCACGGTGACGACCTCCATCGCGCCGAACACCGCGCCCATGGCGAGGCACACAGCGAGCTGGGCCGGCATACCGGGGGAGCGCAGAGGCGCCCGCGCGGGAGTGCGGGGACTCGGCGGCGGCTCGGTCGAGCGCTGGGCGGTGAACAGGAGGATGCCGGTCAGCAGGAGTACGGCACCGACCAGCGTGCCGGACTCAGGGAAGAACGTCCCGGTGAGGAAGGCCGCGAGGACCGGGCCGAGCATGAAGCACAGCTCGTCCGCGGCCTGTTCGAAGGAGTTGGCGGTGTGCAGGGCCTCGGGGTCGGACCGCAGCAGGTGCGCCCAGCGGGCACGGGACATTCCGCCGGTGTTGGGGGTGGTCGCGGTGGCGGCGTACGCGGCGAACAGGGTCCAGTCGGGAGTGTCGTAGCGCACGCACAGCAGGAGGGCCAGGCTGCCCAGGACCGCGCAGACGGTGGCGGGCACGGCGATCCGGGCCTGCCCGTACCGGTCCACCAGCCGGGCGACCCAGGGGGCGGTCACCGCGGTCGCCGCGAGGCCGGTGGCCGTGACGGCGCCGGCCAGCGCGTACGAGCCGCGCGCACCGGCGATCATGACGACCGCGCTCACGCCGAACATGCCCGACGGCAGCCGGGCCATCAGGTTCCCGGCGGTGAAGGCGCGGGTGCCGGGGAGGGCGAACAGGCGGCGGTAGGGGGCGAGCAGGGAGGCGCGACCTCCCCCGGAGGCCGGCGCGGCGGCCGAGGTGGCGGACGGGACAGGGGTTTTCGGCATGCCGCCACCGTCGCGCCCGCGCTGACCTGCGGTCCAACACCTGATCGGGTGCGATTGACGCATCTGCGTTGTAAGTTCGGCCGGTGCCTGCCGAACCCGGACCGCCGTCCCTCTTCGCCGAGGGGATCGCCCCCCGCCTGCTGCGTGCCTTCGTCACCGTCGCCGAGGAACTGCACTTCACGCGCGCCGCCGCGCGGCTGTACGTCGCCCAGCAGGCCCTCAGCCGGGACATCCGGCGGCTGGAGCGGGAGTTGGGCACCGTGTTGTTCGTACGGACCACCCGGCAGGTCACGCTGACCGCCGAGGGCACCCGGCTGCTGCCGTACGCCCGCCGGGTGCTCCAGGCGCAGCGCGCGCTGCTCGACGCCTTCGGCCGGGGCGAGCCGGAGCGGCCGCTGCTCGTCGACGTCAACAGCCCTGGGCTGTTGGGGGAGCGGGTGCTGGACCGGGCGCGGTCCCGGGTCCCGCACCTGGAACTGATGACCCGCTTCGAGAGCGGTCTGACCGGTGCCGCCGCCGAGATCCTGGGCGGCCGTCTCGACGCGTCGTTCGGACGGTTCGCCGGACTCGATCCCGTGGTCCGGCAGGGGCTGCTGCACCAGCCCGTGCGGTACGAGCGGATGGCCGTCATCCTGCCCGAGGGGCACCGGCTCGCGGACCTGGAGCAGGTGCCGCTCGACGCCCTGGCGGGGGAGACCGTGTACGCGGGGGCGGGCAATCCGCGCACGCTGGAGTGGACCGACCTCGCGCGTGAGCTGTTCGAGGGGCGCGGCATCAGCCTCGCACCGCCCGCTCCGCTCGCGATCGGCGTGGCCGAGTTCCGGCGGATCATGGCCAAGTACCGGAACCCGATTCTCGCCGTGGTCGACTTTCCGGGGATGCCCCGGACGGTTCTGCGGCCTCTCGTCGAACCCGTTCCGCTGTCGCCGGTGTCGCTGGTGTGGCGAAAAGGCCAGGTTCACCCAGGATTGGATGCGCTCAGGTGTTCTGCCGCCGAACTGGCGTACGAGGAAGGATGGTTGCGTAAGCCCGTGGAGGGGTGGATTCCGGCCATGGACGCGGTCGTGATGGGTGCACACATCTGAGACCCATCTCCATGGCATGGCCACATGCGATACATTCAGGGCCCCGGGTGCACTGTGATAAGGGGGGCGCTCGGGCCGGGTGGGGGTCCTGGCCCGACGACAGTACGTAGGCCCGGATTCGTACGCCCACCTGGAAGTCATGCCCCTGGGGGGGAAGCAAGTGCGCGTCGACAAATGGCCAGATCACGCCCAACCGAGCGGCTCCGGATTTTCATCCGGAGACGGTCGGCAGACGGCCGGGGCCGCGGACCCGAGCGAGTCGCCCATATCCGGTGATGCCCTCGGCACGGAACCGGATTCAGGCCACCCCGCCGCAACGGCGCCGGATTCCGGTGACCGCGGTGCGTGGCCGGATGCCGCCGGGCGGACGGCGGCCTGGCCGGCGACCGGTCCTGGCGGTGCGCAGAGACGCCCGCAAGGAGTCGGCGAGGGCCGGGGTCCGGGTCCGGCGGCGGGCTCCTGGTTCGACAAGGGCCGCACCGCCGAACCGGCGGCCGCGGCGGAGACCCGGGTACTGCCCGGGTCGGGGCCGATGGCGGACACCTGGATGACGGCCGACCCGGAGGCCGCTGCGGAGACGCGGCTGCTCCCCGGATCGACGGCTGCCGCCGAGACGCAGATGCTGCCTGGAACGGCTGCCGCCGCCGAGACGCAGATGCTCCCCGGCCCCGCGGCCGCCGCGGAGACCCAGTTGCTGCCCGGAGCGTCGGGCGCCGCGGCACCCGGGGCGTCGGCAGGCGCGGGCACCGGCCCCGCCGGCACCGGCCCCCTGCGGGTGCAGGTCGAGGACCCCTGGGAGACCCACGACCCGCACGAGGTCACCGTGCAGCTCGACGCCGTGAGCCTGCGGCCGGGCGGCACCCTCGGCTCGGCCGGCCCCGCCGGCAAGGAGGCCGACCGGCCCGTCTTCGTCGACGAGTCCGGCCGTCGCAGCCGTCGTTTCCGCCGGCTCGGCATGGCCATCGGCCTCGCCTGTGCGGTCTACGCGGTCGTCATCGTCGTCACCCTGCTGTCCGGCAACGCCGCCGCGCCCTGGGTGCCGGTCCCGGTTCCGGGCGCCGACGACCAGCCGGCGAGCAAGGTCAAGGAATCCCCGCGGCCGTCGGATGCCACGAGCCCGTCCCCGGACTCAAGCGGTTCGCCCGACGCCACCACCGACCCCTCCGCCCCCACCGTCCCGAGCGCCGGTGTGAACCCGCCCGCGGGATCCACCGCCGTATCGGGAGCCCCGGCCGTGTCCGGCGGGACGCCCGCCGCGCCGAGCAACCCCGCGCCCTCGGCGTCCAGCACGAAGAAGGCCACCCCGGACCGCAGCGTGCCGCCCGCCACCGGGGGCAGCGGCTCGTCCCCGGAGACCAACACGCCGCCGACCGACTCGGGTTCGGCCGATCCCGGCCCGGACCCGACCACGACCGGCAAGCCCGGCGATTCCGGCGGCAGCGGCGTCACCACCAACAACAATGCCGGGGGAGCCCCCACGGCGAACCCCGTCGCCACCTCCGGCCCGGCCGCCGACCGGCCGGGCCTCACACCCGACCACTCTCCGGAGAACGTCCTCTGATGGCCTCCCGTTCCAACCGTCGCCGTTCCACCAGACGCGACGGGCGATCACAGCGTGCCCCGGCACACGTCAACCTGCGACGCCGCCGGCTGCCCATGCGCTGGGTGCTCCCCGTCATGCTGCTGGTCGCCATGACCGCGATGCTGATGCTGCGCGGCTATGTGCACAGCGAGATCCTCGCCGACTACCGCATCAGGCCCGAGACCGCCTACGACAAGGTGCCCGAGGAGATCCTCGAGGGCGGCCCGGTCATCGACACCCGCAGTGGCAAGACCGCCAGCCTGAGCGTGCCCAAGCACCGGCTCGTCCTCACCTTCGACGACGGTCCCGACCCCGAGTGGACCCCCAAGGTGCTCGACGTGCTCAAGAAGCACGACGCGCATGCGGTGTTCTTCATCACCGGCACCATGGCCTCGCAGTACCCGGACCTGGTCAAGCGCATCGTGCGCGAGGGACACGAGATCGGGCTGCACACCTTCAACCACCCCGACCTGTCCTACAAGTCCCCCGGCGGCATCGACTGGCAGCTGTCCCAGAACCAGATGGCCCTGGAGGGCGCCGCCGGCATCCGCACGTCGCTGTTCCGGCCGCCGTACTCGTCCTTCGCCGACGCGATGGACAACGCGTCCTGGCCGGTCACCAAGTACATCGGCTCCCGCGGCTACCTCACGGTCCTCAACAACACCGACAGTGAGGACTGGCAGAAGCCGGGTGTCGACGAGATCATCCGCAGGGCCACGCCGAAGCACGGCGACGGCGCCATCGTCCTGATGCACGACTCCGGTGGCGACCGGCACCAGACCGTCGAGGCGCTCGACAAGTTCCTGCCCGAACTCCAGGCCAGGGGCTACAAGTTCCAGAACCTCACCGAGGCCCTCGGCGCACCCAGCGCGCATACCCCGGTCACCGGCACCGAGCTGTGGAAGGGCCGGGCCTGGATCTTCCTGGTCCAGGCCTCGGACGAACTCACCGGCGTGCTGGTCGTCGGCCTCGCCGTCATCGGTTCCCTCGTCCTCGTCCGCTTCGGCCTGATGCTGCTGCTCTCGGGGGCGCACGCCCGCCGGGTGCGCAAGAAGAACTTCCGCTGGGGCCCCGACGGGCCGATCACCCGGCCGGTGTCGGTCCTCGTCCCGGCGTACAACGAGGCCAAGTGCATCGAGAACACGGTGCGTTCACTCGTCGCGAGCGACCATCCGATCGAGGTGCTCGTCATCGACGACGGCTCCAGCGACGGCACCGCGCGCATCGTCGAGAACCTGAACCTGCCGGGCGTGCGGGTCATCCGGCAGCTCAACGCGGGCAAGCCGGCCGCGCTCAACCGGGGCCTGGCCAACGCCCGGTACGACATCATCGTGATGATGGACGGCGACACCGTGTTCGAGCCGTCCACCATCCGCGAGCTGGTGCAGCCCTTCGCCGACCCGAAGGTCGGCGCGGTCGCCGGCAACGCCAAGGTGGGCAACAAGGACTCGCTCATCGGGGCCTGGCAGCACATCGAGTACGTGATGGGCTTCAACCTCGACCGCCGGATGTACGACATCCTCGGCTGCATGCCGACCATCCCCGGAGCGGTCGGCGCCTTCCGGCGCAGCGCGCTGGAGCGGGTCGGCGGCATGAGCGAGGACACGCTCGCCGAGGACACCGACGTCACCATGGCACTGCACCGCGACGGCTGGCGGGTGGTGTACGCGGAGAACGCCCGTGCCTGGACCGAGGCCCCGGAGTCCGTGCAGCAGCTGTGGTCCCAGCGCTACCGCTGGTCGTACGGCACCATGCAGGCGATCTGGAAGCACCGCCGGGCCGTCGTGGAGCGCGGCCCCTCGGGCCGCTTCGGCCGCGTCGGACTGCCGTTCGTCTCCCTGTTCATGGTGGTGGCCCCGCTGCTGGCCCCGCTGATCGACGTCTTCCTGCTGTACGGGCTGGTGTTCGGCCCCACGGAGAAGACCGTCGGCGCCTGGCTCGGTGTGCTGGCGGTGCAGGCGATCTGCGCCGCGTACGCCTTCCGGCTGGACCGCGAGCGGATGAGCCACCTCATCTCGCTGCCGCTCCAGCAGATTCTCTATCGGCAACTGATGTACGTCGTCCTGCTCAGGTCCTGGATGACGGCGCTCACCGGCGGTCGGCTGCGCTGGCAGAAACTGCGGCGCACCGGCGTGGTGGAGGCGCCGGGTTCGATCCCGCAACAGCGGGCGACGGGCAGCGGCAGTGAACGGAGGCCCGTCGGATGACGGCACACGAGTACGGGACGGCGGACGGCACACCGCCGCCGGGCGTACCGGGGACATCCCCGGGCCCCGGTTACGGTTCCTCGCTACCCGCCAACTCGGCCCCGGCCCCGGGGAGCCGGCCCTACGGGGACGCGACGGGGACGACGGCCGGTACCGCGGGCGGGTACCCGGCCGGGACCACGGCCGGGTGGCCGTACGACGGTGCCGGCGACGTGAGGATTCCCGCGCAGAAGACGGCGGACGCGGTGCACGGGGCGGCCCCGGCGGGCACCACCGGCGCCGACTCGACCGGCACGGCCGGTGGGGCCGACCCGGCCGGCGGGGAGAAGAAGCCGGCGGTTCCCGGCCGTGACCGCTATCTGGACCTGCTGCGCTCCATCGCCCTGGTGCGTGTGGTGGTGTACCACCTCTTCGGCTGGGCCTGGCTGTCGGTCCTCTTCCCGTCCATGGGCGTGATGTTCGCGCTGGCGGGCTCGCTCATGGCGCGCTCGCTCAACCGTCCCGCCCTGTCCGTGATCAAGAGCAGGGTGCGCAGGCTGCTGCCCCCGCTGTGGGTGTTCAGCGCGCTGATGCTCGGCATCCTGTTCGTGCAGGGCTGGAGTCCGGCGAAGGACCCGGACGGCGGAGGCGCCTTCTGGGGCCCGATCAGCGTGTTCAACTACCTGGTGCCGATCGGCGCCCCGCCGTACCCCTGGAGCATCGGCTCCGAGTCGGGGCTGCTGGAGAGCAGTTGGGCGGACCAGGCGGCGGGTCCGCTGTGGTACCTGCGGGCCTACCTGTGGTTCGTGCTCGCCTCCCCGCTGCTGCTGTGGGCGTTCCGCCGGGTGCCGTGGGCGACCCTGCTGTTCCCGCTGGCGCTCACCGCCGTGGTCGGCACCGGGCTGGTCACCATCCCCGGCGAGACCGGCAACGCGGTCCAGGACTTCGCCGTGTACGGCAGCTGCTGGGTGCTCGGCTTCGCCCACAACAACGGCATGCTGAAGCAGATCCCGCGCTACGCGGCGGTGTCCGGCGCGGCGGCGTTGATGGCGTTCGGCCTGTGGTGGGCGTCCGGCCACCTCGGCTCCGAGGGCTGGGACCTGAACGACATCCCGCTCGCGCAGGCGACCTGGTCGTTCGGCATCGTGGTGATCCTGTTGCAGTACTCGCCGTCGTGGCAGACGCTGCCGGGCCGGCTGGCCAAGTGGGACAAGCTCATCACCCTCTCCAACAACCGAGCGGTGACGATCTACCTCTGGCACAACCTGCTCATCATGGCGACGGTGCCGATCCTCGACCTGGCCTACGACCTGCCCTTCATGCAGAGCGACACGGCCTCGTCGTGGCTGGACTCGACGGAACTCTTCTGGCAGTTCGTGCTCGTCTGGCCGCTGATAGGCCTGGCCATACTGTCCGTCGGCTGGATCGAGGACCTGGCCGCGAAGCGCAAGCCCCGGGCGTGGCCGAACGGGGCGAAGAAGAAGCGGGCGGCGAGGGCTCACTGAGCCGGGCCCGCTGAGCCGGGTTCGCCGAGCCGGGTTCGCCGAGCCGGGTGCCCCGCGTCCTCCGGGCGCGGGGCACCCGGCTCTTTGCCGGGCACGGAGTCGTCGGAGTGCCGCCGGACTCTGGCCAACGCGCGTAGACGGGCGCATCATGGGGGGTGCTTTGTGCGCACAACCCTCGCAGTGAAATTGTCATGCACGCGTCATTCCAGGCTCGTCCGGCGTGTGCGTGCACGCCCATTCACGCGCGTCATTCAGCGACAAAGGGAGACGGCACGATGGCTTGCGGATCGACCAGCCTATGGGCCGGTGAAACGAGCTGGTTCTGTTGCGGATCCTCCTGGGGTCCGTGCGGCAGCGCGGGCGGCGGCGCCTGCGGCAACTGCCGGTCCAGCGCGAATCACGGCGCCTGGCCCAACGCGTCACAGGCATGCTGGGACATCACCCGGCCCGACCTGTGCGGCGAGAGCATCCCCAGACGCGGCTGCGGTGCGGTGATGAACATCAGACACCAGTGCTCCGGCGCCACCGTCTGCATCACGATCACCGACTGCGGACCGCGCACCAAGGACTGGTGCGGCGAGGCCACCTGCTGCAACGGCGCCTGCCGCACCAACCGCGTCCTGGACCTGACCCCGGCCGCCTTCTCGGCGATCGGCAACCTCAGCTCCGGCAAGCTGCCGGTCTACATCTACGAGTGAGGGGGAGTTCGTCATGACGTACCGTCAGAAGGACGACGGCGGCCTGGGCCGCCGTCGCTTCCTCACCACGGCCGCCCTCACCGGCGCCACCATCGTCGGCGCGTCCGCCCTCGGCGGCTTCGACGCCGACGCGGCCTTCGCCGCCGAGCCGTCGCTCGACCCGGCGATCCCCAAGTCGACGTTCGTGGAAGGCCGGATCACCGGCATCACCGGCAGTGTCCTGGAAGTCGCGGGATCCTACGGCGACCACGCCCGGGTCCAGATGACCAACGTCACCAGTGTCTGGAAGGTCCGGCCCACCACCGCGGCCGAGATCGAGATCGGGGACGGGCTGTACGCGCGGGGCGTCCCGATGCCGGACGGCACCGTCGCCGCCGACGCGGTGTGGGTGAACATCGTGAACATCGACACCACGATCCGCGGCATCGCGAAGAACCGGGTGCACTTCTCCCACGGGCAGCACGAAATCGTCGGCCACGTGCGTCAGGACACGACGAACGCCTCCTACGCGGGTCGCGCGCTCACCTCGGACCTGTCCAGGCTGCGCATCGGGCAGAGCGCCCAGGTGCTCGGCGCCTGGCGGCCGTCCGACAACTCGGTGGATGTCGTCCGTATCTCCGTCGGGCACTGACGGCCGGATCGGAGGAGGAGAAGGGGAGGGAAGGATGCTCTCACTGACAACGGGCCTCGTACCGCTGGTCCTTGCGGGTCTGCTGGGGTGGACCGGCGCGGTCAAGCTCTTCGACCGGGACACCGTGCGCCGGGCACCGAAGACGGCGCTCGCCCGGATGCTGCGCAGCAGCGAGCGGGCGGCGCTGGTGCTGCGCGGCACCGGCGCCGTGGAACTCCTGCTCGCCGCGGGGCTGCTGGCCGTACCGGCGAACCCGGTGCCGGGAGCGGCCACGGCCGTCCTCGGGGCCGGGTTCCTCGGCTACCTCGGCTACGGTCGGGCGCTGGCACCGGAGTCCTCCTGCGGCTGTTCCGCGAACGAGGACACCCCGATCACCTGGCGGGCGTTCGCGCGTGCCGCCCTGGTGCTCGTGGGCGGCGCGACGGCGGCGGTGGCGCACGGGGTCTGGTGGTCCACGCTCACCGAACGGCCCGGTGGATCGGTCGTGTTCCTGGCCGTGGCGGTGGCCGTCCTGGTGGCGCTGTCGGTCGATCTCGACCGGTGGTGGCTGCTGCCGCTGCGCCGGCTGAGGCTGCGTGTCTTCGGGCATCCGCTCTTCGGCAGCGAGCCGGGGGACCGGGTGCCGGTCGCGGCCAGCGTCGAACTGCTGGAGAACTCCCTCGCCTGGCAGACCGCCTTCCCGGTGGTCCGGTCGGGTCTGCTGGACCACTGGGAGGAGGACGGCTGGCGGATCCTTCTGTACTCGGGTGTGCACGGGGCGGGGGCGAACGCGCGGCCGGTGTCCGTGGTCTTCGCCCTGGACGCCACGGCCGGCCGCGACACCCCGGGCGACCCGGTGGTCCGCGTCAGCTTCATCGACGCGAACACCGGCAACCGGGTGGCGGAGGACCTCCTGAACGCGGTCCCTCCACGCAGGGCTCTGCCCACACTCGGCTGACGGGCCGGCCCCTCATGGCTCACCGTCCCCGCGGGGCCGGTGAGCCATGAGCGGAGGTGCGGGCTCCGTTCGCGTACGTCTCATGTGCGGGCGTGGTGGTTGAACCTCTCGCTGGTGTGGGCGCGGGTGATCTCGGTAGCGTGTCGGCTGTTTCGTCCCAACCCGCCTGCCCCACCAGGAGCCTGCTGTGAACCGCCGCCCAACCCGCCTGCTCACCACAGTCGTCGCCGGCACGGCGGCCGCAGTGCTCCTCGCCGGTTGCGGCGGAGCGGACGGCGACTCGAAGGCCAACGACAAGATCGCGGGTGCGGACACGGGCACGGGCACGGAGACGCCGTCCTCCCCGACTCCGTCCGCGACGGCGGCGGGGCGACCGAAGATCGAGTTGCCGTCGGATCTGACTCTTGTCTTCGAGGACACGAAGACCGGGGACCCGGTGAAGGACGTCGTCCTGGCCGACAGCGCGGAGCGCATGCGCGCCGTGGATGCCGCGATCACGGGAACCGACCCGAAGGGTGAGGCCCTCGCCTACTACAACACGGGCAAGGCCCGTGAAGCCGCCCTGTCCTGGGTCGCCCAGTTCAAGGAGGCCGGCGCCACCCTCACCGGCCAGGCCCGCTACTACGACCGCAAGGTGACGCTGCGGAGCGGGACATCGGCTGCCCTCATCTTCTGCGCCGACGAGAGCAAGGGCTTCAGCAAGGACAAGAAGACCCAGAAGATCGCCAAGACGCCGGTCACCAAGAACAGTTACGTGCTGTACAACACGCGGCTGGATAAGAACTCCGACGGTGTCTGGCAGACGTCCCAGATCATCTCGACCAGGGGGGCGGCTCAGTGCCAGCCGTAGCCAGAATCACGGTGTGCGCAGCTGTCGCCGGTGTCGCTGTATGGGCCTCCGGACCGGTCGCCTGGGCCGACTTCGTACCCGGTGGCAAGGGCACAGGGTCCGAGACCCAGGTCCAGGGCGACCAGCACGACCAAAAGATCTCCGCCACCGCCGGTGCCGTCGTCTACGACCGGTCCGAGAACGGGGCCGGGCGGTCGGCCGGGCCCGTGGCTTCTGTCACGGCCTGGACCCCGCCGGCCTGCTACTACGCGCCCAAGTACAGCCCGGACCAGCTCAAGGCGTATCTGGAGCCGATCTGGGAGGCGGAGTCGACGGGGTACGAGTGGGACGCGCAGCAGCGTGACAAGTACGTCAACGGCCACCCCTACAAGGACTTCAACAAGGACAAGGAAGGCGAGGGCTACTGGTGGGACTCGTACGTCACCCCCGGCCGCGCCGGCGACCCCGGCGCGCTCGACTGTGACAAGCCCATCTTCTGGGTGGACAAGGGCGCCGCGCCTCCCGCGGACACACCGCAGGCCATCACCCCCGCGATCCTCGCCGAACTCGCCTACAACGAGATCCGTGTCCCCGGTACCGAGGTGACGCTTGCCCCGGCCGGGGCGACCAAGGTGAATCTGCCGACCTGGGCGTGGCTGGACGGGGCGCGGTTCAGGCCGGTTTCCGTGACGGCTTCCGTGCCGGTGCTGGGGATTACCGCGACCACCACTGCCGAGCCGGTCTCGTTGAAGATCGATCCCGGTACGGCGGACGCCGAGACCTACCCCGCGTCAGGGGTCTGCGCGATCAACGGCGGCCGTATCGGTGAGGCGTACGCCAAGGGGAAGGCCGACCGGACACCGCCCTGCGGGGTGGAGTACCTGCGGTCGTCCGGCGACGGCTCGTACCGGTTGAGGGCCACCATCACCTGGAAGATTCACTGGACGGGTACCGGCGGTACCGGCGGGGATCTGCCCGAGGGAACCTTCGGCGACACCCAGGACGTCACGGTTCAGGAGATCCAGGCCGTGAACCGCTGAGCCGGAATCGGATCGACCGGGGCAGGACCGGCAGGGCGGCCCGTGTGGCCAGGGCCCGTACGGCAACGGGCCGTGCCACCCGCGGTAGAGGGCGGCCCCGAGCCGCCCGGGGGCTACCGGTCCGGCTGGTGGGCGGGCACTGTGGGAGGGAACGGATTTCCGGCCTCCGACGATGCCCCGGCGAGGCCTGCCGGCCGGGGTGAGCCTAGGCGGTGACAGGCGCATGGCACTGGCTGCGGCCACGGCCCCGTACGAGCTGAGGTTCGACGCCGGGCGGGTCTGCCTGGATCTCCTCTCCACCACCCATCCCGTGGAACGGCTGGACTCCCTCGCGCCGCTGCGCGCGTGGATCACCGGATCGGGGCTGGTCCCGCCCGGCTGCCCGCTGGCGCACGCCGACGCCTCCTGGCTCACCTGCTTCCGGGAACTGCGCGGAGACATAGGGAAGTTGGTGCGCGGCTATCTCGCCCAGGAGGTCCGGGCCTACGAGCTCGCGCTCGCCCGCGTCAACGACGTCGCCCGTACGGCGCCGCCGGCACCCCGCGCCGTGCGAGGCGAAGACGGCGCCCTCGTACGCGAGTTGGCGGGCCAACCCCAGTGCGCGGCCCTGCTCGCGGCCGTCGCCCGGGACACCGTCGAACTGCTCACCGATCCCGTGGCACGGGCGGGCCTGCGCCAGTGCGAGGGCGACAACTGCCCGATCGTGTACCTGGACACCTCCCGGGGACGCCGGAGGCGCTGGTGCTCCAGCGAGGTCTGCGGGAACCGCGAACGGGTGGCCCGCCACCGCCGACGCGCCGCCCTCTCCCGGACGTAGAGGGGCGGGGAGCCGCAACTCCCCTATCCCATTTGCCGGTTGTGAGCGTTCCGCGTCGAAGTGATTTCGGTAACACTCCGTTTGGCTCCCGTCGGGAGCGGGCAGCGCCGGCACTCCGACTTCTGTGTCGGAAATGTAAAGAACAAGCGGGGGGAATGTGCGCCCATGTCCTCCCTCGTCACGTCACCATCCAGAAATCCGTCGGCCGGTTTTGAACACGGCGCGCCCGGGATCCGTACCCGTCGGCGAGCGACCGACTGGGGGGAAGCCCCGGACACCGGAGGTGGGCGTGCGCAAGGATGCGGCCGTGGCCAATGAACGTGGATCGAGGGCCCGACATCGCATGTCCCAGTCCTCGGAACCTGATGAGGAGTTGATGCGTGCGCTCTATCGCGAGCACGCCGGACCTCTCCTCGCGTATGTCCTCCGGCTGGTGGCCGGCGACCGGCAGCGTGCCGAGGACGTGGTGCAGGAGACGCTCATCCGTGCCTGGAAGAACGCCGGTCAGCTCAATCGGGCCACCGGTTCGGTACGCCCCTGGTTGGTGACGGTCGCCCGGCGCATCGTCATCGACGGCCACCGCAGCCGGCAGGCCCGGCCGCAGGAGGTCGATCCGTCGCCGCTGGAGGTCATCCCCGCGGAGGACGAGATCGACAAGGCGCTGTGGCTGATGACGCTGTCGGACGCGCTCGACGACCTGACCCCGGCCCACCGGGAGGTGCTCGTCGAGACGTACTTCAAAGGGCGTACCGTCAATGAGGCAGCCGAGACACTGGGCATACCCAGCGGCACCGTCCGCTCGCGGGTGTTCTACGCCCTGCGGTCGATGAAGCTGGCACTGGAGGAGCGGGGGGTGACGGCGTGATGAGCGTGTACGGGGGATTCGGAACGGGTGGTGCGGGTATGTCTGGGGCCATGCAGGGAACCCCGGCTCCGAACGAGCACGAGACCGTCGGCGCCTACGCCCTCGGGATTCTCGACGACGCCGAGGCAACCGCCTTCGAGGCGCACCTCGCCACCTGCGAGTGGTGCGCCCAGCAACTCGACGAACTCGCCGGGATGGAGCCGATGCTGGCCGCGCTCGCGGACCTGCCGGGCTCCGGCGCACCCGCGGTCGGCGAGTCCCTGTCGGCCAAGCCCAGCCCGCGCCTGGTGGAGAAGCTCGTCGACGAGGTCGCCGAGCGCCGCGCCCAGAAGCGCCGGCGCGGCTTCTACATGGTCGCGGCGGCGGCAGCGCTGATCATCGGCGGCCCGCTGACGGCGGTCGCGGTGAGCGGCTCGGACGGCGGCGGCAGCACCGCGGCGGCCGCGAGCCCCGCGAAGTCCGCCTTCGAGTCGATGCCCGACAAGGTCACGGCGACGGACCCGACGACGAACGTCACCGCGACGGTCGCCGTCGAGAAGAAGGACTGGGGCACGAACGCCGTTCTCGAACTGAACAACGTCACCGGCCCGCAGAAGTGCTCGCTCATCGCCGTCGGCAGGAACGGCGAGCGTGAGACGGTCACGTCCTGGTCCGTCCCGAACTGGGGCTACGGCGTCCCGAACGCCAAGACGGAGGAGGCCAAGAACCCCCTCTACGTCCGCGGCGGCGCGGCCCTGGAGCCGAACCAGATCGACCACTTCGAAGTGATGACCTTCGACGGGAAACGACTCGTCGAGGTACCCGCCTAGCCACTGTGTGGCGGACCGCGTCTGCGACACGGTCCGTCGGACGGGCATTGGCTTCCGCGAGCGGGCCCCCTTCGCGTACGGTTGACGGCTGCCCAGCACGTCAGAAGGGGGCCCGGTGGCCGCACAGGCTCAACAGGATTCCGCGGTCGGATCGGTCCACGCCGCAGCGCACGAAGCGGCGCACGACTCCGTACGGGACCGAGAGATCGGTGTGGAACAGCAGCACCTGGACCGGGTGTACCGCCGCCTCGAGGAGAAGATCCACGAGGCCGAGTTCCTCATGCGCGACGCGGCCCAGCGCGGCCAGGTGGGTACACCCGGCGCGCTGGCCGAGCGCGACGCGCAGGTGTTCCGGGCGGGCATCCACCTCAACCGGCTGAACAACGAGTTCGAGGACTTCCTCTTCGGCCGTATCGACCTGCTGCTCGGCAAGGACGGCAGGAAGGGCCCGGACGGCGCGTACACCGCGGTCGAGCCGGCCGAGGGCGCGGTCCGCGAGGACGGCACGGCGGACATCGCCGAGACCCTGCACATCGGCCGCATCGGCGTCCTCGACGAGGACTACTCCCCGCTGGTCATCGACTGGCGGGCACCGGCCGCGGCCCCGTTCTACCGCTCCACCCCGGTCGACCCCGGCCGGGTCGTGCGCCGGCGGGTCATCCGCTCCAAGGGGCGGCGCGTGCTCGGGGTCGAGGACGACCTGATGCGTCCCGCGCTGAAGGCCTTCCTCGACGGCCACGAGCTGCCCGCGATCGGCGACGGCGCGCTGATGGCCGCGCTCGGCCGGGCCCGCAGCCACACCATGCGGGACATCGTCTCCTCCATCCAGGCCGAGCAGGACCTGGTCATCCGCGCCCCCGCCGCCTCGGTGACGTACGTCGAGGGCGGTCCGGGGACGGGGAAGACGGCGGTCGCGCTGCACCGGGCGGCCTACCTGCTCTACCAGGACCGGCGCCGCTACGCGGGCGGCATCCTGATCGTCTCCCCGACGCCGCTGCTCGTGGCCTACACCGAGGGCGTGCTGCCCTCGCTCGGCGAGGAGGGCCAGGTCGCCATCCGGGCGATCGGCTCGCTCGTCGACGGCGCCGAGGCCACGCTGTACGACTCTCCTGCGGTGGCGCGGGCCAAGGGCTCGTACCGGATGCTGAAGGTGCTGCGCAAGGCGGCGCGGGGCGCGCTGGAGTCGAACGGCTCGCCGGACCGGCTGCGGGTCGTCGCCTTCGGCCGCCGGCTGGAGCTGGAGGCCGAGGAGCTCGACCACGTCCGGCGCACCGCCCTCGGCGGCACGGCGCCGGTCAACCTGCTGCGCCCGCGCGCCCGCAAGCTGCTGCTGGACGCCCTGTGGGAGAAGTCGGGCGCCGCCGGCCGGCACACCGACCCGGAACTGGCCGCCGAGCTGCGCTCCTCCTTCGACGAGGACGTGACCGGTGAGGACTCCTTCGTCGCCTTCCTCGACGCGTGGTGGCCCGAGCTGACCCCGTCGGCCGTGCTCACCGCCATGGCCGACGAACGGCGGCTGGGCCGCTGGGCGCGCCGGATCCTCAACCCGGGGGAGGTGCGCCGGGTGGCCCGCTCGCTGCGGCGGAACGGGTACTCCGTGCACGACATCGCCCTGCTCGACGAGCTCCAGGCGATCCTCGGCACCCCGGCCCGCCCGCGCCGGAGGCGCGAGCTGGACCCGCTGGACCAGCTCACCGGCCTGGAGGAGCTGATGCCGGTGCGCGAGGAGTCGCAGTGGGAGCGGGCGGAGCGCCTCGCACAGGAGCGCACCGAGTACGCGCACGTCATCGTGGACGAGGCGCAGGACCTCACGCCCATGCAGTGGCGGATGGTCGGCCGCCGCGGCCGGCACGCCACCTGGACGGTCGTCGGCGACCCCGCCCAGTCCTCCTGGTCCGACCCGGACGAGGCGGCCGAGGCCCGCGACGAGGCCCTGGGCACCCGGCCGCGACGCCGCTTCGAACTGACCGTGAACTACCGCAACCCGGCGGAGATCGCCGACCTGGCCTCGAGGGTCCTCGCCCTGGCCATGCCCGGCTCCACCGCGCCGACGGCCGTGCGCTCCACCGGGGTGGAGCCGCGCTTCGCCGTCGTCCGGGGCTCCGTGGAGAAGAGCGCGCGGGCGGAGGCCGAGCGACTGCTGGACCTGGTGGACGGCACGGTCGGCGTGGTCGTCGCCATGAACCGGCGCGAGGAGGCCAGGCGCTGGCTGGCCGGGCTCGGCGACCGTGTGGTGGCCCTCGGCAGCCTGGAGGCCAAGGGCCTGGAGTACGACGCGACGGTCGTCGTCTCGCCCGCGGAGATCGCGGACGAGTCCCCGGCCGGTCTGCGGGTCCTGTACGTGGCCCTGACCAGGGCCACCCAGCAGCTGACGGTGGTCTCCGGGGAGCGGGACGAGCCGGACGGGGCCGGGGTGCCGGATCTGCTGCGGGACTGAACCCGGGGTAACCGCAGCGACGGGAATGGCCATCAGGGATCCGTTTGTTAGCCTGAGTACGACACCGGCCCGATCCAAGCCCCCGGGCCCAACCTTCGTCGCTACGAGCGACCACTTGCCGCGAGGCGAGCATGGCGGGTCGGTGTCATACAAACCTCCAGGAGGCCCACGTCACTGATGTGACGTGGGCCTCTTTTGCCGCCTGCGCATCTTCCGTCGCTTCGCCAGTTCTCGTATGGTGGAATTCAGTTTCCGAAATCGGCACCTCCAGGTGAACACAACGTCCACAACCCGGGGCGGCTAGCACGTACTCGGGGGTAGGTGCGACGATCGGACGGCAGAACTTCGCGACACGGTGAAAGCAGAGGAAGTCGGCCATGGCAACGGCGCCCAGCGTCTCCTACTCGATGACCATCCGTCTGGAGGTGCCGGCGGGCGGAACCGCCGTATCGCAGCTCACCACGGCCGTGGAGTCCTCCGGAGGCTCGGTGACCGGCCTCGACGTCACCGCGTCGGGCCACGAGAGGCTCCGTATCGACGTCACCATCGCGGCCACCTCGACGGCCCACGCCGAGGAGATCGTCGAGAAGCTGCGCGGCATCGAGGGCGTCACGCTGGGCAAGGTCTCGGACCGTACGTTCCTCATGCACCTCGGCGGCAAGATCGAGATGGCGTCCAAGCACCCCATCCGCAACCGTGACGACCTGTCCATGGTCTACACCCCCGGTGTGGCCCGTGTGTGCATGGCGATCGCGGAGAACCCCGAGGACGCCCGGCGCCTGACCATCAAGCGCAACTCGGTTGCGGTCGTGACGGACGGCTCGGCCGTGCTGGGCCTGGGCAACATCGGCCCGAAGGCCGCACTGCCGGTCATGGAGGGCAAGGCGGCCCTCTTCAAGCGCTTCGCCGGCATCGACGCCTGGCCGATCTGCCTGGACACCCAGGACAGCGACGCGATCGTCGAGATCGTCAAGGCGATCGCCCCCGGCTTCGCGGGCATCAACCTGGAGGACATCTCCGCGCCCCGCTGCTTCGAGATCGAGGCCCGGCTGCGCGAGGCCCTCGACATCCCCGTCTTCCACGACGACCAGCACGGCACCGCGATCGTCGTGCTCTCCGCGCTGACCAACGCGCTGCGCGTGGTCGGCAAGTCGATCGACAGCGTGCGCGTGGTGATGTCCGGCGCCGGCGCGGCCGGCACGGCGATCCTGCGGCTGCTGCTCGCCGCGGGCGTGAAGAACGCCGTCGTCGCCGACATCCACGGTGTGGTGCACGCCGAGCGTGAGGACCTCGTCGGGGCCGCCCCGGACTCCCCGCTGCGCTGGATCGCGGACAACACCAACCCGGAGGGCCTGAGCGGCACGCTGAAGGAGGCCGTGCAGGGCGCGGACGTCTTCATCGGCGTCTCGGCGCCCAACGTGCTCGACGGGGACGACGTGGCCGCCATGGCGGAGGGCGCGATCGTGTTCGCGCTCGCGAACCCCGACCCCGAGGTGGACCCGGCAATTGCCCGTCAGACGGCGGCAGTTGTGGCCACCGGCCGCTCCGACTTCCCCAACCAGATCAACAACGTGCTGGTCTTCCCGGGTGTCTTCCGCGGCCTGCTGGACGCGCAGTCCCGGACCGTCAACACGGAGATGATGCTGGCCGCCGCGCAGGCCCTCGCCGACGTGGTCACCGGGGACGAGCTGAACCCGAACTACATCATTCCGAGCGTCTTCAACGACAAGGTCGCCGGCGCGGTGGCCGGGGCGGTCCGGGAGGCGGCCGCGAAGACGGCGGCAACGGCGTGACGATTGCCACGGCGCGGCGAAACCGGCGCGTCGTGAAGCATCCCGCCGCCGGTGGAGCCTTATCGTGACGGCCAGGCTCGGGCATCTCTTCGTGTGACTCCCAAGGGTGTTCTCACGACTCCTATGGGTGCCGGATTGGCATTCGCGCCGCAGGTGGGGGCAGGATGCCTCCCTGGGCGCGAGGGTTCGGCGACGGACCCGGGTCCGGGGACTCACCGAGGACCCTGGCAGCATCGGCTTCGCTGTGCCCAACATGCGGCCTCGCCGCAACGGTAAGAAGAACACGGGAGTAACAACATGAACCGCAGTGAGCTGGTGGCCGCGCTGGCCGACCGTGCCGAGGTGACCCGCAAGGACGCCGACGCCGTGCTGGCCGCGTTCGCCGACGTCGTCGGCGACATCGTCTCCAAGGGGGACGAGAAGGTCACCATCCCTGGTTTCCTGACCTTCGAGCGCACCCACCGTGCCGCTCGCACCGCTCGCAACCCGCAGACCGGCGAGCCGATCCAGATCCCGGCCGGCTACAGCGTGAAGGTCTCCGCGGGCAGCAAGCTCAAGGAAGCGGCCAAGGGCAAGTGACCTAGCCGTCTCGTACGCCGTGGGACGGCGTACGAGACGCTGCAGGCCGGCCCTCAGGCCATCACGACGCCAATGGGGCGGTCCCCCTCACCGGGGGCCGCCCCAAAGTCGTACCCACGCTCCTCCGGCGCCCGCCGGGGGAGCGTGGACCAGCCGAGGGCCCGGCTGGGGGGTTCGGTCAGCCGAGGGCCTGGCCCGGAAGCTCCACCTTGGCGCCCAGCTCCATGAGCTTCTCCATGAAGTTCTCGTAGCCGCGGTTGATCAGGTCGATGCCGTGGACGCGGGAGGTGCCCTGGGCGGCCAGGGCCGCGATCAGGTAGGAGAAGCCGCCGCGCAGGTCGGGGATGACCAGGTCGGCGCCCTGGAGCCGGGTCGGGCCGGACACCACCGCGGAGTGCAGGAAGTTGCGCTGGCCGAAGCGGCAGTCGGAGCCGCCCAGGCACTCGCGGTAGAGCTGGATGTGCGCGCCCATCTGGTTGAGCGCGGAGGTGAAGCCCAGCCGCGACTCGTACACCGTCTCGTGGATGATCGACAGGCCCGTGGCCTGGGTCAGGGCGACCACAAGCGGCTGCTGCCAGTCGGTCTGGAAACCGGGGTGCACGTCCGTCTCCAGCGCGATGGACTTCAGCTGGCCGCCCGGGTGCCAGAAGCGGATGCCCTCGTCGTCGATCCGGAACGCGCCGCCGACCTTCCGGTAGGTGTTCAGGAAGGTCATCATCGACCGCTGCTGGGCGCCGCGGACGTAGATGTCGCCCTCGGTGGCCAGCGCCGCGGACGCCCAGGACGCCGCCTCAAGGCGGTCCGAAAGCGCCCGGTGGTTGTAGCCGCCGAGCTTCTCCACACCCGTGATCCGGATCGTGCGGTCGGTGTCGATCGCGATGATCGCGCCCATCTTCTGCAGGACGCAGATCAGGTCCTCGATCTCCGGCTCCACGGCCGCGTTGGACAGCTCGGTGACACCCTCGGCCAGCACGGCCGTCAGCAGCACCTGCTCGGTCGCGCCGACGGACGGGTACGGCAGCCGGATCTTCGTACCGCGCAGCCCCTTGGGGGCCTCCAGGTACTGCCCGTCCGCCCGCTTCTCGATGACCGCGCCGAACTGCCGCAGCACGTCGAAGTGGAAGTCGATGGGCCGGCCGCCGATGTCGCAGCCGCCCAGGCCGGGGATGAACGCGTGCCCCAGACGGTGCAGCAGCGGCCCGCAGAACAGGATCGGGATGCGCGAGGAGCCCGCGTGGGCATCGATGTCGGCGACGTTCGCGCTCTCCACCCGGGTCGGGTCGAGCACCAGCTCACCCGGCTCGTCACCCGGACGGACCGTCACCCCGTGCAGTTGCAGCAGACCGCGCACGACACGCACGTCACGGATGTCCGGAACGTTGCGGAGGCGACTTGGCTCACCTCCCAGCAGAGCGGCGACCATGGCCTTCGGTACGAGGTTCTTCGCACCGCGGACACGGATCTCGCCCTCCAGCGGGGTTCCGCCGTGGACAAGCAGGACGTCATCAGTGCCGTTGACGGTCATGTATCTCGCGTTCCGATGAGGTGGGCAGGATCCGGCCGATCACTTCGGAGGGGGCCGGAGAGACAGGGTAGTCGCCGTGCGCCCCCCTTCAGAAAGCCCGTCGGCGGCCCGGGTTGGCTCGGGACCCTGCGCCAACACGTCCCGTTGAGCGCCGGGCACGTGCGGTCACCGCGGCCGCCGTGCGCCGGTGACGCTTCCGTGTCCCCTGAGCTGCGCTCACCCCCGTAGCCGGATTGGCTCCCCATGCGCAGGGAAGATGCGGGATCATGTCTGGCATGACCGAGGTGTCCTCGCTCACAGGGCGGCTGCTCGTGGCTACGCCCGCCCTGGCGGACCCGAACTTCGACCGTGCGGTGGTGCTCCTTCTCGACCACGACGAGGAGGGCTCCCTCGGTGTCGTCCTCAACCGTCCCACCCCCGTGGACGTGGGCGACATCCTGGAGGGCTGGGCGGATCTCACCGGGGAGCCCGGCGTCGTCTTCCAGGGCGGCCCGGTGTCGCTGGACTCCGCACTCGGCGTCGCCGTCATCCCCGGCGGCTCCGGCGGGGGCGCCCCGCTGGGCTGGCGCCGGGTGCACGGCGCGATCGGTCTCGTCGATCTGGAGGCACCTCCCGAGCTGCTGGCCGCCGCCCTCGGCTCGCTGCGGATCTTCGCCGGATACGCCGGCTGGGGCCCCGGCCAGCTCGAGGACGAGCTGGCGGAGGGGGCCTGGTACGTCGTCGAGTCGGAACCCGGCGACGTGTCCTCCCCGTCCCCCGAGAGACTGTGGCGCGAGGTGCTGCGCCGCCAGCGCAACGAACTGGCGATGGTCGCCACATATCCGGACGACCCTTCGCTCAACTGATGCCCGGGGCCTTCAGTACCCTTGCCGTATGAGCACTCTCGAGCCCGAGCGCGGCACTGGTACGGGTACCCTCGTCGAGCCGACGCCGCAGGTGTCCCACGGCGACGGCGACCACGAGCGCTTCGCCCACTACGTCCAGAAGGACAAGATCATGGCGAGCGCCCTCGACGGTACGCCCGTCGTGGCGCTGTGCGGCAAGGTGTGGGTGCCGGGCCGCGACCCGAAGAAGTACCCCGTCTGCCCGCTGTGCAAGGAGATCTACGAATCCATGAGCGGCGGCGGCGAAGGCGGCGACGACAAGAAGAAGTAACCGGCTCCCCGCTCGGCAGAGACTCGCAGGGCCCCCGAGGCGCGCTCCGGCGTGCGTCGGGGGCCTGTGTCGTCGGACGGCCCGTGCACGATGTGCAACGCTCGTTGCGCCGTGTCGCGGCCAGCGCTACCCATGGGTGGCATGACCGACGTGATTCCGGCCCCGCGCGCCGTGGCCGTCTCCCCGGACCGCGCCGTCCCGCTCGACCGGGGCACCACCCTCTGGGCCGCCGAGGGCACCGGTGGCACGGAACGCTGGCTGCGCGGCACACTCGGCGCGGCCCTCGGCCTGCCCTTCCCGCCCGGCGCCGAGGAGGACCCGGACTCCGTACGGCTGCGTCTGGACGACTCCCTGGAACCCGAGGCGTACCGGCTCGCCGCCGTCGCCGGCCGGGGCGTCGAGATCCGCGGCGGCTCCCCGGCCGGGGTGTTCTGGGGTGCGCAGACCCTGCGCCAGCTGCTCGGCCCCGACGCCTTCCGGCGCGCCCCCGTACGGCCGGACGCCGGCCACGCGGTCCCGGCGGGGGTGATCGAGGACGCCCCCCGCTTCCGCTGGCGCGGCCTGATGCTCGACGTGGCCCGCCACTTCATGCCGAAGGACGGCGTCCTGCGCTACCTCGACCTGATGGCCGCGCACAAACTCAACGTGCTGCACTTCCACCTGACCGACGACCAGGGCTGGCGGATCGAGATCAAGCGGTACCCGAGGCTGACGGAGGTCGGCTCCTGGCGGGCGCGGACGAGATTCGGCCACCGGGCGTCCCCGCTGTGGGAGGACAAACCGCACGGCGGCCACTACACGCAGGACGACATCCGGGAGATCGTCGCCTACGCGGCCGAGCGGCACATCGCCGTCGTCCCCGAGATCGACGTGCCCGGGCACTCGCAGGCCGCCATCGCCGCGTACCCGGAACTCGGCAACACCGACGTCGTCGACACCGCCGCCCTCACCGTCTGGGACGACTGGGGCGTCAACCCGAACGTCCTCGCCCCCACCGACACCACCCTGCGCTTCTACGAGGGCGTCTTCGAGGAACTGCTCGAACTGTTCCCGGCGGACGCCGTGACGTCCAACGGGCCGGGGTTCCCGGGGTTCTCGGGGTTCGTCCACATCGGCGGTGACGAGTGCCCCAAGGAGCAGTGGCGGGCCTCGCCGGCCGCGCAGGCACGGATCCGGGAACTCGGACTGGCCGGCGAGGACGAGCTCCAGGCCTGGTTCGTCGGCCACTTCGACGCCTGGCTCACCGCGCGCGGGCGAAGGCTCATCGGCTGGGACGAGATCCTGGAGGGCGGCCTGGCGGCAGGGGCCGCGGTGTCGTCCTGGCGCGGGTACGAGGGCGGGATCGCCGCCGCGCGGGCCGGCCACGACGTCGTCATGTGCCCCGAGCAGGAGGTGTACCTGGACCACCGCCAGGCCCCGGGCGAGGACGAGCCCGTGCCGATCGGCTTCGTACGCACCCTGGAGGACGTCTACCGGTTCGAGCCGGTCCCCCCGGAGCTGGACGGCGCCCAGGCCCGCCATGTGCTGGGCGCGCAGGCCAACGTGTGGACCGAGGTGATGGAGGATCAGGCGCGCGTGGACTACCAGGCGTTCCCCAGGCTGGCCGCGTTCGCCGAGGTCGCCTGGAGTGCCCTGCCCGCCCCGGCGGAACGGGACTTCGCGGATTTCGAGCGGCGGATGACCGCCCACTACGGGCGTCTGGACGCCCTGGGCGTCCGCTACCGGCCGCCCACCGGGCCGCACCCGTGGCAGCGGCGCCCCGGCATCCTCGGGCGGCCCCTCGACGGTCCGCCGCCGAGGTAGCGGGAGGCGGCGGACCGGCCGGCACCGCCCGCCGTCTCGAACAGGTGCCGGAAAAAGGTCGCAAGAGTCAGCGAAGAGTGGGAATTCGCTCGCACCGGTGATGGTGTGCCAAATCGGGCCATGTCCCCGATGAGGTGGGCGAATGCCACCTAGCGGACCCCTGTCTTCGGGCCCTGCGAAGATGTGCCAGAGTTGCCACGTCCGCCCTGTCAGCACGTACCGTACGGCAGCACAGGTGGGACCAGTGGGGGCAGCGGGAAGGGGCAGCCGGTTTTGACCACGCACGCACCTCAGGCGGCGAAGGCCGTCACGCTGCCCACGACGCTGAACGAGGCGGTGGCGGCACTCACGGCCATGCCCGCCGCGGTGCCCGTGGCGGGCGGCACCGACCTCATGGCCGCCGTCAACTCCGGGCAGCTCAGGCCCACCGCGCTCGTCGGCCTCGGCCGGATCAGCGAGATCCGCGGCTGGCAGTACCAGGACGGCCACGCGCTGCTCGGCGCCGGGCTCACCCACGCGCGCATGGGGCGCCCCGACTTCGCCGCGCTGATCCCGGCGCTGGCCGCCGCCGCGCGCGCCGCGGGCCCGCCGCACATCCGCAACGCCGGCACCCTGGGCGGCAACATCGCCTCCGCCGCCCCCACCGGGGACGCGCTGCCGGTGCTGGCCGCCCTGGAGGCGATCCTGATCATCGCGGGCCCGGGCGGAGCCCGCCGGGAGATCCCGGTGTCGCACCTGCTGGCCGGCGTGGAGATGCTCCGCGCGGGCGAGCTCATCGGCTACGTGCGCGTGCCGCTGCTGCACGCGCCGCAGGTCTTCCTCAAGGCGACCGGCCGCACCGGACCGGGCCGCGCGGTCGCGTCCGTGGCGCTGGTCCTCGACCCGGCCCGGCGCGGGGTGCGGTGCGCGGTGGGCGCCATAGCGCCGATGCCGCTGCGGCCGCTGGACGCCGAGCACTGGGTGGCCCAGCTCATCGACTGGGACAACGGCCGCGTGATCGTCCCGGAGGCGCAGAACGCCTTCGGCGAGTACGTGGCCGCGGCCTGCATCCCCGATCCGGTTCCGGCCGAGGACGGCTCCGTGCAGCAGCTTCCGCCCGCCGTACTGCACCTGCGGCGCACCGTCGCCGCGCTGGCCCGACGAGCACTGGGGAGGGCGCTGTCGTGACCGACGACCAGCACGCGGAGGGCACGCCGGGCAGCGGCGGCCGATGGGACCCGCTGCCGCAGGGCGAGTACGACGACGGCGCCACCGCGTTCGTGAAGCTGCCCGAGGGCGGCATCGACGCCCTCCTCGCCGCCCACAGCCCGCTCGCGGCGCCCGGCCACGGGTACGTGCCGCCGCCGATAGCGGTCACGCCCGCCCAGCAGGCGGCGACCGACCCGGCGGGGACGGGCGGTTGGGCCGTGCCGGGCGTGCCCGCCCCGGGCACCCAGTGGCCCGACCCGAACGCCGTGCCCCAGGACGCGGGCGCGGACGACCGGTTCACGTACCGTCCCGAGGCCACCCAGCAGTGGAACTTCGACGAGGCCCAGGCGGGCCCGGCCGCTCAGGCCCCTCCCGCGCCCGGACATGACGTGACCGGACAGTGGTCGATCCCGGTCGCCGGGGGTGACATCCCGGACGAATCAGGCGAGTTCACCACGTCGTCGCTGGTCCAGCAGTGGGGCGGCACCCCTCCGACCACCCTCCCCGGCGGCGCGGCCGCCCCGTGGGCCACGGAGGAGGTCGGCCAGGCCTGGAGCCGCCCCCGCACCGGCGCCGAGGCGCCCGGACAGCCCGGCGAGCCCCCGGCGGACGGCCCGCACGGGAGCGCACCGGCCGCGCACACCTACGAGAACGGACCGGCCGGCGCCGCGTTCCCGGCCGGAGGGCCGGGCGCGGGCGGGCAGGGTGCCGGGCCGGCTGAAGCGGCGTACGGCGCGCGTGGAGACGTGCGGTTGCCGGGGGCTTCCGCTCCGGGCGACGCGGCCGGTGGCGGTTCCCCGGTCGGTGGGCCGGGCGGTGGCGGAAACGGTGCCGGGGCGGCTGAAGCCGCGTACGGCACGACGGTGGACGGCTCGCGCGCGGACGTGCGGTTGCCGGGGCCTCCCGCCGCGGGCGGTGTGGCCGGTGGCGGTTCGCCGGCCGGAGGGCCGGGCGCGGGCGCGCACGGTGCCGGGGCGGTCCAGGACGCTTACAGGGCCGGGACTTCGGCGGGCGGTGCGGGCGAGGGCGAGCCGGCGGCTTCGGGCGCGGACCGTGCGGACGGGCATCCGGCGGGGGTCCGCCACGCGGCCGAGGAGCCCGCGTCGGAGGCCGCCCGGCCGTTCCCGCCGACCGTGGCCGGACCCGGCGCGGACACCGCTGCCGCTCGGGGACCCGAGGCTCCGCGCGGACCGGGCGCGGCCGCCGTACCCGGGCAGGGCGCCACCGGTTCCCCGGCGGAGCGGCAAGCCCAACTCCGCGCGGAACAAGGCGCGCAGGCCTCGCGGCCCCGGTCCGAGTCCCCGGCGGAGTCCGACGCGGACTCCCCGCGGCCGGCCTCCGGCGCGGCCGAGGCCGGCGAGGACCCCCGAGGGGCCGTGGAGGCCGCCGAGGGGCCCGCCGGGCCGCCCGCACGGCCCGGCTCGCCCCGGGAGGCCCAGCCGGCCTCCCGGGCCGCCGGAGAGCCCGTCACGGGCTCCGGCTCCGCGACCCCGGACGGCGCGGCCGCCGGCCCGGACCCGGCCGCCGGACAGCCGGATGCCGCCACCCAGGAGGACCCGCCTCCCGCGCCCCCGCAGGACGAGCACCCGCTCGCCTCGTACGTGCTGCGCGTCAACGGCGCCGACCGGCCCGTCACCGACGCCTGGATCGGCGAGTCGCTGCTGTACGTGCTGCGCGAGCGGCTCGGGCTCGCGGGCGCCAAGGACGGCTGCTCGCAGGGTGAGTGCGGCGCCTGCAACGTACAGGTCGACGGACGCCTGGTCGCCTCCTGCCTGGTGCCCGCGGTCACCGCGGCCGGCAGCGAGGTGCGCACGGTCGAGGGGCTGGCCGTGGACGGGCAGCCCTCGGACGTGCAGCGGGCGCTCGCCCGGTGCGGCGCGGTCCAGTGCGGCTTCTGCGTGCCCGGCATGGCGATGACCGTGCACGACCTGCTGGAGGGCAACCCGGACCCGACCGAGCTGGAGACCCGTCAGGCGCTGTGCGGCAACCTGTGCCGCTGCACGGGCTACCGGGGCGTCCTCCAGGCCGTCAAGGAGGTCGTCACCGAACGCGAGGCGTACACGGCGGCGGACGAGGCCGAGCAGGAGGCCGAGGAGCCGCGCATCCCCCACCAGGCGGGTCCGGGCGCCGGCGGGGTCCACCCCTCCGCGTTCGACACCCCGGCACCGCACGACCCCTACGGCCAGGACGGAGGCCAGGCGTGAGCAACGAAGCCGCCACCGCCGCCGCGGAGACCGCCCCCGCGCCCGAATCCCTGCCGCACGGTCTCGGCTCCTCACTGCCGGCCGCCGACGCCCGTGCCAAGACGGAGGGCACCTTCCCGTACGCGGCCGACCTGTGGGCCGAGGGCCTGCTGTGGGCGGCCGTGCTGCGCTCGCCGCACCCGCACGCGCGCATCGTGTCCATCGACACGGCGCACGCGCGCGAGATGCCCGGCGTACGGGCCGTCGTCACCCACGAGGACGTCCCGGGCCGCCCCGTGTACGGCCGCGGCACGCCCGACCGCCCGGTGTTCGCCTCCGAGGTCGTACGCCACCACGGCGAGCCCATCGCGGCCGTGGCCGCCGACCACCCGGACACCGCGCGGATGGCCGCCGCCGCCGTCATCGTCGAGTACGAGGTGCTCGACCCGGTGACCGACCCCGAACAGGCTTTCGAGGCCGAGCCGTTGCACCCCGACGGCAACCTGATCCGGCACATCCCGCTGCGCCACGGCGACCCGGAGGCGGCCGGCGAGGTCGTCGTCGAGGGCCTGTACCGCATCGGCCGACAGGACCCGGCCCCCATCGGCGCCGAGGCAGGTCTCGCGGTGCCCCGCCCCGACGGCGGGGTGGAGCTGTACCTGGCCTCCACCGACCCGCACACCGACCGCGACGCGCTCGCCGCCTGCTACGGACTGGAACCCGAGCGCGTGAAGATCGTCGTCACCGGCGTGCCGGGCGCCACCGCCGACCGCGAGGACCAGGGCTTCCAGCTCCCGCTCGGCCTGCTCGCGCTGAGGACCGGCTGCCCGGTGAAGCTCACGGCGACCCGCGAGGAGTCGTTCCTGGGCCACACCCACCGCCATCCGACGCTCCTGCGCTACCGCCACCACGCCGACGCCGAGGGCACGTTGGTCAAGGTCGAGGCGCAGATCCTGCTGGACGCGGGCGCCTACGCCGACACCTCCTCCGACGCCCTCGCCGCCGCCGTGTCCTTCGCCTGCGGCCCCTACGTCGTCCCGAACGCCTTCATCGAGGGCTGGGCCGTGCGCACCAACAACCCGCCCTCCGGCCATGTCCGCGGCGAGGGCGCGATGCAGGTGTGCGCCGCCTACGAGGCGCAGATGGACAAGCTGGCCAAGAAGCTCGGCCTGGACCCGGCCGAGGTGCGCCTGCGCAACGTCATGGCGACCGGCGACGTGCTGCCGACCGGCCAGACGGTGACGTGCCCGGCCCCGGTCGCCGAACTGCTCCAGGCCGTACGGGACCACCCGCTGCCGCCGCTGCCCAAGGACGTCCCCGAGGACGAGTGGCTGCTGCCCGGCGGCCTCGAGGGAGCGGGCGAACCGGGCGCGGTGCGCCGGGGCGTGGGCTACGGCCTGGGCATGGTGCACATGCTCGGCGCGGAGGGCGCCGACGAGGTCTCCACGGCTACCGTGCGGGTCCAGGGCGGCGTGGCGACGGTGCTGTGCGCGGCGGTGGAGTCCGGCCAGGGCTTCACGACGCTCGCCCGGCAGATCGTCCAGGACACGCTCGGCGTCGACGAGGTGCACGTGGCCCCGGTCGACACCGACCAGCCGCCGGCCGGCGCGGGCTGCCGCGGCCGTCACACCTGGGTGTCGGGCGGCGCGGTGGAACGCGCGGCGAAGATGGTCCGCACCCAGCTCCTCCAGCCGCTCGCCCACAAGTTCGGCATGTCCACCGAGCTGCTCCAGATCACCGACGGCAAGATCACGTCGTACGACGGCGTGCTGTCCACCACGGTCACGGAGGCGCTGGACGGCAAGGAGCTGTGGGCGACAGCCCAGTGCCGTCCGCACCCCACCGAGCCGCTGGACGAGTCGGGCCAGGGGGACGCCTTCGTGGGCCTGGCCTTCTGCGCCATCCGCGCGGTGGTGGACGTGGACATCGAACTGGGCTCGGTACGGGTCGTGGAGATCGCCCTCGCCCAGGACGTGGGCCGGGTGCTCAACCCGGCCCAGCTGGCCGCCCGGATCGAGGGGGGCGTCACCCAGGGCGTGGGCATCGCCCTCACGGAGAACCTGCGCACCCCGCGCGGGCTGGTCCGCCACCCCGACCTCACGGGCTACGCCCTGCCCACGGCCCTGGACGCGCCCGACGTCCGGATCGTGAAACTGGTCGAGGAGCGGGACGTCGTCGCCCCCTTCGGCGCGAAGGCGGTCAGCGCGGTACCGGTGGTGACCTCCCCGGCGGCCGTCGCCTCCGCGGTGCGCGCCGCCACGGGCCGTCCCGTCAACCGTCTGCCGATCCGCCCGCAGGCCGCGGTCGTGACGACGCAGTGAGCGGTGTTCGCCCGCGGTTGCCCGGGCCGGAAGGGAACGCCGGGCGCCCGCCCGGCGTCTTCCGTTTTGAGGCGTTGTCAGTGAGGGGGCGTAGTCTTCGGGCAGTGGGAAAGGGCCGTCGCCCGAGGCGCGGCACCCGGACCCGCCCAGCCCGGGACGCAGTCCGTTCCGGAACCTGAACCGAACCGCACGGGGGAGCGATGAGCACGACCGACACCGTTGTCAGGGTGATCACCCTGCCCGAGGCGGGCCGCGATCTGCGCTGCCGGTACGGCGAGTTCGCGTTCCGCCCGGCGGCGGCTCCCATCCGCCCGGCGGCCCGTGTCCGCGCGGCGGTGCCGGCCGTGAGGCCCGGCACGGCCTCCGGGCTGACCCTCGACCTGCGCGCCCGCCTGCTGCACCGTGAGTTCGGCCACGGCCGGATCGCGCGCTACGAGGAAGTCGACTTCCCCGCCACGCTCACCCACGAGCCCACCCGCCGCTTCCTGCGCGACACGGGCCTGCCCGAGGACGGCGTACTCCTCCAGTCCGACACCGACGTACGCCTGCCGACGCTCGCCGAGTTCTGCGCCGACGAGTGCCCCGACGACTTCTGGCCGGACGAACTCCCCGCCCGCGCCCACCACTTGATACGCCTCGGACGCTTCGCCGGCGGCAGCAGCCTGCTGGTCGACGGCACCACCGGCGCCGTCCTCACCTGGACCGGCCCCGAAGTCGCCCCGGTTCCCCTCACCAAGGACGTCTCCACCCTCGCCTTCACCCTCTGGCTCCTGCGCCGCCGGGCCACCCGCCGCTGAACCGCTCGGTCGCACGGCCTACGACCAAGGTCCCGGCCGCGGGCCGACTCCCGACAGGGGCCAAAGCGGACTGCGCACCTTACGCTGGCGACCATGAGCGCCCTGGAACCGCGCGACACCGAGGTCGCGGACATCTCTGACAGATCCGGTCCCCACGACATGGCGACCGACACCGTGCTGAGCCGCAACCACCGGGCGCTGAGCATCGGGATCGTCTCCGTCGTCCTGCTGATCGCCTTCGAGGCGACCGCCGTCGGTACGGCGATGCCCGTCGCGGCGCGGGAACTGGACGGGGTGTCGCTGTACGCGTTCGCGTTCTCGGGGTTCTTCACCACCAGCCTGTTCGGGATGGTCCTCTCCGGGCAGTGGTCGGACCGCCGGGGGCCCCTGGCGCCGCTGACCGCGGGGATCGGCTCGTTCGTGGCCGGGCTGCTGCTGGCGGGAACGGCGAGCACGATGTGGGTGTTCATCGCCGGGCGGGCCGTGCAGGGACTCGGCGGCGGCCTGGTGATCGTCGCCCTGTACGTCATCGTCGGCCGGGCCTACCCCGAGCGGCTGCGCCCGTCGATCATGGCGGCGTTCGCGGCGGCCTGGGTGGTCCCGTCGATCGTCGGCCCGCTCGCCTCGGGCGCGGTGACGGAACACCTGGGTTGGCGCTGGGTGTTCGTCGGCATCCCGGTGCTCGTGGTGTTCCCGCTGGCGATCGCCCTGCCGCAGATACGACGGCGGGCGGGCGGCCCGGTGGGCGAGGGCGCCGGGGAGGGCGCCGAGCGGTCCTCCTTCGACCTGCGCCGCATCCGGCTCGCCCTCGGCATCTCCCTGGGCGCCGGGCTGCTGCAGTACGCGGCGCAGGATCTGCGCTGGCTGTCGCTGCTGCCCGGGGCGGCGGGGGCCGCGCTGCTGGTCCCGGCCGTGCGGGGGCTGCTGCCGCGCGGCACGTACCGGGCGGCGCGCGGGCTGCCGTCCGTGGTGCTGCTGCGCGGGGTCGCGGCGGGCTCGTTCATCGCCGCCGAGTCCTTCGTGCCGCTGATGCTCGTCACCCAGCGGGGGCTGTCCCCGACGCTGGCCGGGTTCTCCCTCGCGGCGGGCGGGGTCACCTGGGCGCTGGGCTCGTGGGTGCAGTCGCGGCCGCGGATGGCGCAGCACCGGGAGCGGCTGATGACCCTCGGGATGGTGCTGGTGGCCGCGGCCATCGCCGCCGCGCCCAGTGTGCTGATCGAGGCCGTCCCGGTCTGGACGGTCGCCGTCGCCTGGGCCTTCGGCTGCTTCGGCATGGGCCTGGTCATCGCCTCCACCAGCGTGCTGCTGCTGCGGCTGTCCGCCCCTGAGGAGGCCGGCACCAACTCCGCGGCCCTGCAGATCTCCGACGCCCTTTCCAACGTCGTCCTGCTCGCCGCGGGCGGCGCCGCCTTCGCCGCGCTGGGCGGCGGCACGGTGGCCCACACCACCGCGACCACCGCCTCCGCCTCCCACCCGGCGGCGTTCGCGGTGGTCTTCCTGCCGATGGCGGCGGTGGCGCTGACGGGGGCGTGGGTGACGCGGCGGGTGCGGGCTCATTCCTGAGTGGTACCACTTTGACCTGCCAGGACGGCGCACGAGGCGCTGGTCCGCAAGGCGGCGAAGGAGCAAACCGCCAAGTGGGCAGAGCTTCTGGAGCGGCTGAAGTGACGTGCATCTATCTGTCGGCCGAGGACGTCCTGGCCATCGCCGAACTTGCCGTGGACGATCAGAAAGTCGTCGTGCGTGAGGCGGGCCTGCTGGAGTCGACGGTGCACCGGCCGTCAGCTTCGATGTTCGGTCAGGAGGCCTACATCGACCTGTGCGACAAGGCGGCGGCGCTCCTGCAGTCGCTGGCCATCAACCGCCCCTTCGTGGATGGGAACAAGCGCACGGCCTGGACGTCCTGCGTCGTCTTCCTGGCGCTGAACAACGTGCAGCTGCGCCCGGACATCGACGCCGCCGAGCGCCTGGTCATCGACGTGGCGAAGGGCGCTCTCGAAGAAGTCAAGGTGATCGGTGAGGCGCTGCGGGAGCTCGCGGAGCGAGCGATGTGACCTCAGTCCCATCCCCGGGTGACGCCGTGCCGTCGGCGCGTTGACACCGGCGGGCCGCCGGTAGGGTGGCCCGGTCGTCATACGTAGCCGAGCCCCCCAGCACAGCGAACCGGAGACCGTGACTACTACCGCCGCCAGCTCGTCCCACTCGCATCACCTCTCGCCCGCCTTCCCCGGTCGCGCCCCCTGGGGTACCGCCGGGAAGCTGCGTGCCTGGCAGCAGGGGGCGATGGAGAAGTACGTCCAGACCCAGCCCCGTGACTTCCTGGCGGTGGCCACCCCCGGCGCCGGAAAGACGACCTTCGCGCTGACGCTGGCCTCCTGGCTGCTGCACCACCACGTCGTCCAGCAGGTGACCGTGGTCGCGCCGACCGAGCACCTGAAGAAGCAGTGGGCGGAGGCCGCCGCGCGGATAGGCATCAAGCTCGACCCGGAGTACAGCGCGGGCCCGCTCGGCAAGTCGTACCACGGCATCGCCGTCACGTACGCCGGTGTCGGCGTGCGCCCCATGCTGCACCGCAACCGCGTCGAGCAGCGCAAGACCCTCGTCATCCTCGACGAGATCCACCACGCCGGCGACTCCAAGTCGTGGGGCGAGGCGTGCCTTGAGGCGTTCGAGCCCGCGACCCGCCGTCTCGCCCTCACCGGTACGCCGTTCCGCTCCGACACCAACCCCATCCCGTTCGTCACGTACGAGGAGGACGGGGCCGGCATCCGGCGTTCGGCCGCCGACTACACCTACGGCTACGGCTCCGCCCTCTCCGACGGCGTCGTCCGGCCCGTCATCTTCCTCTCCTACAGCGGCAACATGCGCTGGCGCACGAAGGCGGGCGACGAGGTCGCCGCCAAGCTGGGCGAGCCGATGACCAAGGACGCCGTCAGCCAGGCCTGGCGCACCGCGCTCGACCCGCGCGGCGAGTGGATGCCGGCCGTGCTCCGTGCCGCCGACCAGCGGCTGACCGAGGTCCGCAAGGCGATCCCGGACGCGGGCGCCCTGGTCATCGCCTCCGACCAGGACTCCGCCCGCGCCTACGCCAAACTGATCCGCGAGATCACGGGCAGCAGCGCGACACTCGTCCTCTCCGACGACGCCGGCGCCTCGAACCGGATCGACGACTTCAGCGGCAGCGAGGACCGCTGGATGGTCGCCGTCCGCATGGTGTCCGAGGGCGTCGACGTGCCCCGGCTCGCGGTCGGGGTGTACGCCACCACCATCTCCACCCCGCTCTTCTTCGCCCAGGCCGTCGGCCGTTTCGTACGGTCCCGCAGGCGCGGCGAGACCGCCTCCGTGTTCCTGCCGACCGTCCCGGACCTGCTGACCTTCGCCAACGAGATGGAGGTCGAGCGCGACCACGCCCTCGACAAGCCGAAGAAGGACGGCGAGGAGGACCCGTACGCCGAGTCCGAGAAGGAGATGGACGAGGCGAACCGCGAGCAGGACGAGGACACCGGCGAGCAGGACATGCTGCCCTTCGAGGCGCTGGAGTCCGACGCCGTCTTCGACCGGGTCCTCTACGACGGCGCCGAGTTCGGCATGCAGGCCCACCCGGGCAGCGAGGAGGAGCAGGACTACCTCGGCATCCCGGGCCTGCTCGAACCCGAACAGGTGCAGATGCTGCTGCAGAAGCGGCAGGCCCGGCAGATCGCGCACAGCCGCAAGCGGCCCGACACCGAGGCCGACCTCCTCGAACTGCCCGCCGACCGGCGGCCGGTGGTGACCCACAAGGAGCTGATGGAGCTGCGCCGGCAGCTCAACACGATGGTCGGCGCGTACGTCCACCAGAGCGGCAAGCCGCACGGGGTCGTCCACACCGAGCTGCGCCGGGTGTGCGGCGGCCCGCCCAGCGCCGAGGCGACGGCGGGTCAGTTGCGCCAGCGCATCGCCAAGGTGCAGGAGTGGGCGACGCGGATGAAGTGACACGGGGGTGCCGCCACGCGTTCCTGATGCGTGGTCCGACGGCACCGCCGGAGTACGTATCGGGATGAACACCGCACTCCGTACCGGACGGTGACCGGATTCTGGACGGAGGCTTCCGCTCAGCGAACCGGCTTCGCTAATGTCCGGCTACGCCGACGCACCGTGGCAGCGCCGCCGCGGAGCGCAGCCGACTTCAGTCCGGGACGGCCCGGACCGCCGGCCGATCGGTGGCCTCTGCCGCACGTCACCGACGGGACCCGGGGACGTGCCCGACGCGAAGAGGACCGCCGACCTCACCACTAAGGAGTGGGCGTCGTGACCGCGGAGACCTCCCAGACGCTCGACCGGGGACTGAGAGTCCTCAAACTGCTGGCCGAGACGGACCACGGGCTGACCGTCACCGAGCTGTCGCACAAACTGGGCGTCAACCGGACCGTGGTGTACCGGCTGCTCGCCACCCTGGAACAGCACACGCTCGTCCGCCGTGATCTGGGCGGCCGCGCCAGGGTCGGGCTGGGAGTGCTGCGGCTGGGCCGCCAGGTGCATCCGCTGGTACGGGAGGCGGCGCTGCCCGCGCTGCGGTCGCTGGCCGAGGACATCGGGGCGACCGCGCATCTGACGCTGGTGGACGGTTCGGAGGCACTGGCCGTCGCCGTGGTCGAACCGACGTGGACCGACTACCACGTGGCCTACCGGGCCGGTTTCCGGCACGCCCTGGAACGGGGCGCCGCGGGCAAGGCGATACTCGAGGCCCGCCGGCAGCCGGCCGTGGACCCCGGCTACACCCTGACCCACGGCGAACTGGAGGCCGGGGCCTGCGGGGCGGCGGCACCGCTGCTCGGCGTGACGGGCCTCGAGGGCAGCGTCGGGGTCGTCATGCTGGCGGACTCCGTACCGGAGCGAGTGGGCCCACGCGTCGTACACGCGGCCCGCGAGGTGGCGGAGGCCCTCCGCTAGTGCTGCGACCGGTGAGGTTCACCGGCTCGCGACGCCCGGCACGGCACCTCGCCGCGTTGTCGCCTCACCCGAGTACATCCAGTACGCGGGTAATGCTCCGCCTTGCGATGCTTCCCCACAGCCTGAACGGCGTGGGAGGTACCCCCAGCACCGGACGCCGCGAGCTTCCCGGCAAACCTTTCCGGCCGCAGCACTAGCCAGTGCCACGGGGCGCCGCCCCGGCAGCCAACCTCGCGCCGTGCCGGCGGGCGCACTGGGTGCGTTGGCGGCGGTCCACGTCGTGCTGTGCCGATGGGCGTACCCCGTGCTGTCCCGGCAGCTCGCCCGCGTGCCATGGCGGTGGCCTACGTCGTGCCGTGGCGGTGGGCGCACTTCGTGTGTGGTGGCAGCCCATCTCGTGCCGCGTGCTGGCGGCTCACCCCGTGCCGTCCTGGCGGCTCATCCCGTGCTGTCCCGGCGGCCCACCTGCTGTGCCGGCGGGCGCACCGCGTGCAGTGCCGACGGCCCACTCGTGCCGTGTCGCCGAGCCCGCCCGTGCCGTGGCGGCGGGCCCGTCACGTCCCGGCCGTCGGCGGCACGACCGCCCCCGGTCGCCGGGAACGGCTGCCGGGTGGCCGGATGCCGGTCGGGGGATAGATTGATCCCGTGCTCTCTCGTCTCACACGTTCCCAGGCCCTCACCGTCTGTGCGGTGCCCGTCGCGGCTCTGATCGCCACGGCGGTGTTCGCGCCGCTGCCGTTCTCGGTGGCGCAGCCCGGGATGACGGCGAACGTGCTCGGGGAGAACAAGGGCACCCAGGTCATCACCATCTCCGGCGCCCCCACCCGCAGCACGAGCGGTCAGCTCCGTATGACGACCATCGAGGCCACCGGCCCGGACGCGAACGTCTCGCTGGGGGACGTGATCGACGGCTGGTTCGCCACCGACCGCGCGGTCATGCCGCGCGACGCGGTCTACCCGAGTGGCAACAGCCTGAAGGAGATCGAGCAGCACAACACCGAGCAGATGAGGCAGTCGCAGGACGCGGCCACCCGGGTCGCCCTGAAGTACCTCGGCGTCAGCGACAAGAAGGTCAAGGTCACGCTGAAGCTCGCCGACGTCGGCGGCCCCAGCGCGGGTCTGCTGTTCTCCCTCGGCATCGTCGACAAGCTCCACGGCGACGGAAACGGCGGCGACCTCACGGGAGGCCGCACCATCGCCGGTACGGGCACCATCACCACCGACGGCACGGTCGGCGCGGTCGGCGGCGTGGCCCTCAAGACGCAGGCCGCCCACCGGGACGGCGCCACCGTCTTCCTGGTCCCGAAGGCCGAGTGCGCCGACGCCAAGGCCGAACTGCCCAAGGGCCTGCGCCTGGTCCCGGTGACCACCCTCAAGGGCGCGGTCGGCGCGCTGGTGGCCCTGGAGAACGGCAAGGGCACGGTCCCGAGCTGCTAGTGCCCCGACAGGCAACGTTCGCCCCGTCGCGACGCCCGGCACGCACTCTCGCCGCACCGCCCGAAAGCCCAAGTACATCCAGTACGAGGACTTCCGGCCGGCACGCCGAGAGCACGCACCGGACGCCGCTCCTTGACGGGCAAACGTTGCCTGCCGCGGCACTAGCGCTGTGACCGGGAAGGTTCACCGGCTCTAGACCGCCGACACGGCGGGGGCCGTCCTGGGAGCGGCGGCGAGACGCAGGCCGAGTTCAACGAGGGTCCAGCCGAGCTGGGCACGGAGGGTGCCGGGCTGCCTGGCCCGGGCGGCGGCGTGGTGCGCCGTGGCCTGGGCCTGGAGTTCGGCGGCGCGGGTGCGGTGCAGGATGAGGTGGGTCTCGGCATGCATGGGGCGGCCTCTCAGTCCGTGTGGGTGGGGAAGACGTTCGTGTGGACGCGCACCTGCTCGGTGTCCGGGGTGCCGTCGGCAGGGGCCAGGGCGCGGTAGCCCTCCACGAGCTCGTGCATCTTCTCGATCAGTTCGAGGGCGAGTTCGGGCGTGAGGCGCAGCCTCCAGGAGCTCATGTCCGCGGCGCGGGCCCATGCCTCGGACCAGTCGCTCCTCGTGCCGAGCCAGGTCGCCAGCTCCTGAGTGCGCTGGTTCGCGACCTCGTGCATGAACAGGTCCGCGGCGCCGCGTACTTCGGGGTCGGGGTCCCTCAGCAGCGTGTCGTCGAAACTCTCGCCGCCGTGGGCCGCCCGCCACCAGCGCTCCCGCCCCTTGCCGTGCTCGGGCGCGTCCTCGACGAAGCCGTGCGCGGCGAGCTGACGCAGGTGGTAACTGGTGGCTCCGCTGGACTCGCCCAGTTTCGCGGCCAGTTGGGACGCGGTGGCCGGCCCGCCGCGCCGCAGCGCGGCAAGCAGCCGCATGCGCAGGGGGTGCGCCAGACCACGCAGCGAGCGGGCGTCAAGAGGGCGGATCCGAGGGTCCAAGGGTTCGGCCATGCGTACAAAGATAGCGTTGCAAAGAAGGCTTTGCAACGGGTTCTTTGGAAGCGGCCCCTCTCACTCCTCCGCCGCCTGCTCCACCAGCGGGATGATCCGCAGGGGGACCGGGTTCTCCATGACGATCGCGGTCGACGCCCGGTCGATGCCCTCGAACCCCACCACCCGGTCGATCACGCGCTGGAGATCGGCGTTGGAACGGGCGACCAGGCGGCACAGCATGTCGCCGGTGCCGGTCGTGGTGTGCAGCTCCAGCACCTCCGGCACGGTCGCCAGATGGGCCCGTACGTCCGGGCCCTGCCCCTGCCGGATCTGGAGCGTCGCGAACGCGGTGACCGGATAGCCGAGCGCCGCCGGGTCCACCTCCGGCCCGAAGCCGCGGATCACCCCGCGCGCCTGAAGGCGGTCCAGACGCGCCTGGACCGTCCCCCGCGCCACCCCCAGCCGCCGTGACATCTCCAGCACGCCGACGCGCGGCTCGCGTGCCAGCAGCACGATGATGCGGCCGTCCAGATGATCGATCGCCACGCGTCCCGCCTCCCGAATGGTCATCCTGTACAGAAAGTCCGAAGGTCCGCCGCCTCCACCGGGCACATTGCCCAGTGAATGTGCGAACTATTGCGCACCTTGCGAGACCGGGTGACGCTTCCGCTATGACGCAGACCACACACCTCACTCCCGACGCGACCGCCCGGCAGGCCGACCCCTTCCCGGTCAAGGGAATGGACGCGGTCGTCTTCGCCGTGGGCAACGCCAAGCAGGCGGCGCACTACTACTCCACCGCCTTCGGCATGAAGCTGGTCGCCTACTCCGGACCGGAGAACGGCAGCCGGGAGACCGCGAGCTACGTCCTGGAGAGCGGCTCCGCCCGCTTCGTGTTCACCTCGGTGGTCAAGCCCGCCACCGACTGGGGCACCTTCCTCGCCCAGCACGTGGCCGAGCACGGCGACGGCGTCGTCGACCTCGCCATCGAGGTCCCGGACGCGCGCGCCGCGTACGCCTACGCCATCGAGCACGGCGCCCGCTCGGTGACCGAGCCGTACGAGCTGAAGGACGAGCACGGCACCGTCGTCCTCGCCGCGATCGCCACCTACGGCCAGACCCGCCACACCCTGGTCGAGCGGGCCGGCTACGAGGGCCCGTACCTGCCCGGCTACGTGGCCGCGAAGCCCATCGTCGAGCCGCCCGCCCAGCGCGTCTTCCAGGCCGTCGACCACTGCGTCGGCAACGTCGAACTCGGCCGCATGAACGAGTGGGTGGAGTTCTACAACAAGGTCATGGGCTTCACGAACATGAAGGAGTTCGTGGGCGACGACATCGCCACCGAGTACAGCGCGCTGATGTCGAAGGTCGTGGCCGACGGCACGCTCAAGGTCAAGTTCCCGATCAACGAGCCCGCCGTCGCCAAGAAGAAGTCCCAGATCGACGAGTACCTGGAGTTCTACGGCGGCGCCGGCGTCCAGCACATTGCGCTCAACACCAACGACATCGTGCAGACCGTACGCACCATGCGCGCCGCCGGTGTCGAGTTCCTGGACACCCCCGACTCCTACTACGACACCCTCGGCCAGTGGGTCGGCGACACCCGCGTGCCCGTGGAGACCCTGCGCGAGCTGAAGATCCTCGCCGACCGCGACGAGGACGGCTACCTGCTGCAGATCTTCACCAAGCCGGTCCAGGACCGCCCGACCGTCTTCTTCGAACTCATCGAACGGCACGGCTCGATGGGCTTCGGCAAGGGCAACTTCAAGGCCCTGTTCGAGGCGATCGAGCGCGAGCAGGAGCGCCGCGGGAACCTCTGAGCCCGCCCGCCGCGAGCCCGCCCACGGCCACCCCGCCCGCCCGCCGCGACACCCGCGCGGCGGGCGGGCGGCCGTCGAGGCTCGCTGGTCGCGGACGTGTCCGGGCCCGGCAGAGGGTTCTCCACGGCGCACACCGTGCGTCAGGACGGCGACCGTCACCCGGCAGGCCGAGGGGCGGGGCCGCGGGGTTCACACCGATGGCCCCGGGTGCGAGGCTGTGATCGTGAGCCGCATTGAAGCCGCACCCGACGAAGCCCAGGGCAACCTCACCGACCGGCTCCTCGCGGGCCTGCCGGCCGAGGCCGTCCTCATCGATCCCGATGTCACGTCCTCCTACGCCAACGACATGGCCAGCTTCTGCCCGTCCGGCGCCCCGGCCGTCGTCGTCCTGCCGCGCACGGTGGAACAGGTCCAGCACGTCATGCGCACCGCCACCGAACTGCGTGTCCCGGTCGTCCCGCAGGGCGCCCGCACCGGCCTGTCCGGCGCCGCCAACGCCTCCGACGGCTGCATCGTGCTGTCCCTGACCAAAATGGACCGCATCCTGGAGATCAGCCCGGTCGACCGGGTCGCGGTCGTCGAGCCGGGCGTGGTCAACGCCGCGCTGTCCCGCGCGGTGAACGAGCACGGCCTGTACTACCCGCCGGACCCCTCCAGTTGGGAGATGTGCACCATCGGCGGCAACATCGGCACCGCCTCCGGCGGCCTGTGCTGCGTGAAGTACGGCGTCACCGCCGAGTACGTGCTCGGTCTGGACGTCGTGCTGGCCGACGGGCGGCTGATGTCCACCGGCCGCCGCACCGCCAAGGGCGTCGCCGGATACGACCTGACCCGCCTGTTCGTCGGCTCCGAGGGCTCGCTCGGCATCGTCGTGCGGGCCGTTCTGGCACTCAGGCCGCAGCCGCCGCAACAGCTCGTGCTGGCCGCCGAGTTCGACTCCGCGGCCGCCGCCTGCGACGCCGTGTGCCGGATCATGGCGGGCGGACATGTGCCCTCCCTGCTCGAACTCATGGACCGTACGACGGTGAAGGCCGTCAACGACCTCGCCCGCATGGGCCTGCCGGAGACCACCGAGGCACTGCTGCTGGCCGCGTTCGACACGCCGGACCCGGCCGCCGACCTCGCCGCGGTCGGCGCGCTGTGCGAGGCGGCCGGCGCCACCCAGGTCGTCCCCGCCGACGACGCCGCCGAGTCCGAGATGCTGTTGCAGGCGCGGCGGCTGTCGCTCACCGCGCTGGAGGCCGTCAAGGGCACGACGATGATCGACGACGTGTGCGTGCCCCGCTCCCGGCTCGGCGAGATGCTCGAAGGCATCGAACGGATCGCCGAGAAGTACCAGCTCACCATCGGGGTCTGCGCGCACGCGGGCGACGGCAACACCCATCCGACCGTCTGCTTCGACGCGCAGGACCCCGACGAGTCGCGGCGCGCCCGCGAGTCCTTCGACGAGATCATGGCCCTCGGCCTCGAACTCGGCGGCACCATCACCGGCGAGCACGGCGTGGGCGTGCTGAAGAAGGAGTGGCTGGCACGCGAGATCGGCCCGGTGGGGGTCGAGATGCAGCGGGCGATCAAACAGGCCTTCGACCCGCTGGGCATCCTCAACCCCGGCAAGCTGTTCTGACGCCCCGCGTTCACTGGGCGAGCAGCCCGGCCAGCTCGTCGTCGATGCCGAGCTGCTCGCTCTCGGTGCCCGGCGGCACCAGGCGCAGCGTGCGCTCCAGCCAGGCCGACACCTGCGCGGCGGACGCCTCCAGCAGGGCCTCGCCGTCGGGCGCGCTCAGTGCCAGCAGGACCACGCTGCGGCCCAGGGCCTTCGACGGCCACACCCGCACGTCGCCGTCCCCGCACGGCCGGAACACCCCCTCCACGAGCAGTTCCCGGGCGAACGTCCAGTGCACGGGGTGCTCGGAGTCGACGTGGAAGACGATGTGCACGGCGTACGGGTCGTCGGTGCGGTAGGCGAGCCGTGCCGGGACGGGGACGCCGCACTCGGGCGACAGGATCAGTCTCAGCTCCAGTTCGCGCTCCACCACGGTGTGCCGCATGGTTCTCTCCTCTCTCCCACGGGCCCCTCGGTGGGCCCGTGTGAAGGGAGAGGGCGCTGGACGCCGGGCATTACGCGGGTTGTCCGAACTTTTTCGATCCGGATCTCGCGTGATCGTGAAGTATGTGTACGAGGTTGCCCGGAAAGGAGTGGGTCCGGCCGGACCGGCGGTGTCGGCTGCCCCGGTCTGATAGATGTGGAGGCCCCCAAGACGACCTCCGAGCAGATACGGGACGACGGACATGAGCGCCCCAACCCCGGCACCCGGTGACGACAGGCCACGCGAAGGCTACTACCCGGACCCGTCCATCCCTGGCTACGTCCGGTACTGGAACGGCGCCTCCTGGGTGCCGGGCACCAGCCGCCCGGCACCGACCGACGGCGAGCCGCTCGGACCGCCGCCCGGCGTGCACACCGCGGCGGTCCCGGCGGTGGAGGAGACGGGACCGCACTTCTTCGACGAGGACCCCGTCGCCGACCCGAACCCCGCCGCGGCACCGCAGGGCGGCCGGCCCGAACCGGCGTCGGTGTGGGGCGCCGACCGCAACCGGCAGTCCGGCTTCGGCGGCGGCCAGGACCACCGCGTCTCCTGGGGCGCCCCGGCCCCGGCCGACCCGAGGGTGGCCCACACGGCGGACCCCGCACCGGCCGACGCGGATCCGGCCCGGGACGGGGGCCGCTCCGACGGCACGTTCGTCTTCCGCCGTCCCACGGCGGGCGGCACTCCCGGGACCCCGGGTGACGCCGTCCCCGGCGTTCCGGGACCGGGCACGCCCGTCGACGAGGGCACGATGACCTTCCGCGCGGTGCCTCCCCGGACTCCGGGGGCAGGCACGCCGGGCCTTCCCGGCCAGGGCTCGCCCGGCTCCGGGGCCGCGTCCGGCTCCGGCCTGCCGGGCCCGTCCGGTGGCGCCGGCTTCCCGGGCGGCGCCGGGGCGGCCCCCGCTGCCGGCGGGCCCGCCGCGAGCGGTGCCGGCGGTCCCGGTTTCGGGGCCGGAAAGGCGGCCGCCGCGCGGGCGGCGGCCGCGCAGCCGCCGGGCCAGGCCGGGGCCCGGCCCGGTGGTGCCTCCGCACAGGCCTCCGTCCCGGCCGCGCCACCGATGTCCTCCCCCTCGGCCCCGCCCCTTCAGCCCGGTGGGCCGCAGGGCCCCGGCGCTCCCGCCGGGACGCCGCTGACCAGTGGTGCCGGTGGTGGGCAGTCCTCCTGGGCGCAGCAGGTGCACCGGCTCGCCGGGTCGGGTGAGCAGCAGCCCGTGGCGCCCTGGAAGCCGCCGGTCGAGGACCCGTTCCAGGCGGCGGCACGGCGGCAGGCCGCGGCCCGGCCCGCCGGCCTCGGCAAGCGGCTGGCCGCCCGGCTCGTCGACTCGGTCGTCCTCGGGGGCGTCACCGCCGTGGCCGCCGTACCGCTCGGCACCAAGGCGATCGACCACGTCAACGGCAAGATCGACGAGGCCCGGCTCTCCGGCCGCACGGTGACGGTCTGGCTCCTGGACGGCACCACGGCGACGTACCTCGGCGTCGTCCTCGCCGTCCTGCTGCTCTTCGGCGTGGTCTACGAGGTGCTGCCCACCGCCAAGTGGGGCCGCACCCTGGGCAAGAAGCTGTGCGGCCTGGAAGTGCGGGACATCGAGGGCCACGAGCCCCCGTCGTTCGGCCCGGCCCTGCGCCGCTGGCTCGTCTGGGGTGTCCCGGGACTCCTCGGCATCGGTCTGGTGGGCATGGCGTGGTGCCTGTTCGACCGGCCGTGGCGCCAGTGCTGGCACGACAAGGCGGCGCACACGTTCGTGGCGGGTTGACGAGACCGGCGGGGCGGCTCCGCACCCGCGCCGGTTTCGTCCACGCCGGCCTTGTCCGTGCCGGTCCCACCCGTGCCGGCCTTGTCCACGCCGGCCTTGTCCACGTCGGCCTTGTCTGTGCCCGTCCCACCCGTGCCGGTCCCATCCACGCCGGTCTCATCCGTACGGCCGCGCACCGGGTGCGCGGCGGCCGGGCTCGCGATCCACTCGGCGCATGAGCACCGAACCGCCCCCCGGCTCCGGACCGCAGCCCCCCAACCCCGGGGGAAGGCGGCCACCCCACGGCCAGGGTCCGTGGGGCGGGAACGCGCGGGGCGACGACGGGCAGGGCGGCGGCGCGTGGGGCGGCGCCCAGGAAGACGGACGGTCCGGCGGCTCCCCGTACTCCGACGACCCGTCAGCAGGCGTGCCCCCGCCACCCGGTGAGCAGCCCCCACCGCCCGGAGAGCAACCACCCCCCGGCGGCGGGCCGCAGGACGGTGGGCCGTACGGCGGTGGCCCGCAGGGCGGCGGGGGCCCTTACGGTCCGCAGGGCGGCGGCTACGGGGGTGGCGGCCCCTACGGCGGAGGCCCGCAGGGCGGCGGTCACGGCGGCGGTCCCCACGGCGGTGACCCGCTCGCCGGTATGCCCCCGCTCGCCGACAGCGGCAAACGCACCCTCGCCCGGATCGTCGACCTGGTCCTGGTCGGCATCGTCGTCACCCTGGTCACCTGGGGCCTGCGGGTCAACGAGTACGCGGTCAACGCCGAGAACGTGCAGGTCGGCAAGTCCGTGGCGCAGTCGGTGGTAGGCGTGGTGCTCTACATGGCCTACGACACCTTCATGATCTCCAGATACGGGCAGACCCTGGGCAAGAAGTGGCTGGGCATGCGAGTGGCCAACCTCGAAGACGGCTCCACCCCGTCCGTCCCGACCGCGCTGGCACGCGCGGCGGTGCTCTGGGTGCCCTGCTGGTTCTGCTGCGCCTGCCTGTGGCTGGCGATCAGCGGCGGCTGGAGCTTCTTCGACCGCCCCTACAAGCAGGGCCTGCACGACAAGGCGGCCAAGACGGTGGTGGTCAGCACCGGTTGACCTCGGCCCGGGGCGGCGAGGAGTTCGGAGGAGGCCGGAGAACGCCGGAGGAGGTCACGAGGCCGTCGGCCCCCGTACCGGCTCGACTCCGGCCGTGACGGGCTGCCGGTGTGCCCGCGCCCGGACCCGTGTCTGGGACCGTGCCTGCCTGACACCGGCCGGCTCGGCCGTGCGTGCCTTCGGCATCGGCACCGTCATGGCGACCAGGAGCCCCAGCGCGAGTGCCGCGAGGGCGATGACCACGATCCCCAGCCCCGAAGCCGTCCGGGACAGCAGCAGCATGGCGAGCGTCGAGAAGATCACGGTGCAGGAACCGTAGGCGAGCTGTGCGGCGGTGGGACGAGGCATGGCAATCGGTCCTCGGAAGTGGGGGTCTCCCCCCGTGCCTCTCGCTGCGGGGGAGGGTGCGGACAGGGATCTGTAGGCGTGACGCGGGCAACGGCCTGGCATTCCACCGGTTTCCCGGCGGTCCGCCAATCGACTCTATTCGCCTGTGTGCCCGACTGGAACCGTTGGTAAGCACGACCTAACCCATGGTGCCGGTGCACGGGGGGCGCACGGAGTCATGCGGTCCACGGAGTGGACGGGCGCACGCGCCCGCCGGGACCGTTCGGCCCTGGTGAACCGGTGTCCGCAAAGCGAACACCCGCTCCATAGTGCACTTGACGAGTTCAAGTCAAGATCTGTTTTTTCTCGCGAACGTCTAGTCGAATGACGTCACTTGACTACACGCGTTCACCGTGCGCGGACCTTCCCATGGCCCATGACCCCCCTTCCGCGCGCACGGACGCGGCTGGGGAGGACCACAAGTGACCAGTAGACGCTGGACGTTCAGAACGACCGCGATCGGTGTCGCGCTCGCGGCGGCCACCGCCACGTTCTCGACGTTCGCCGTGGCGGAGGCCGCGACGACGGCCGACTCCGCCTCCGTGAACCGGCACGACCCGCAGCCGGTGGGGCAGCACTCGCACGACCTCGACGGCCCGCTGAGCAAGACGCAGAAGGCTCAGCGCCAGGAGGCCCTGAGCCAGGTCATCGCCGGCAAGACCAAGGTGCAGGACCGCAAGGGCTCCAAGGTCGTCGAGCTCAAGGGCAAGAAGGGCGACACCAAGTACGTCGAGCTGGGCCGGGAGAAGACCGACAAGATCTTCACCATCCTGGTCGAGTTCGGCGACAAGACGGACCCGAAGTTCGGCGGCACCCCCGGTCCGCTGCACAACGAGATCGCCGCGCCGGACCGCAAGAAGGACAACTCCACGGCCTGGCAGAAGGACTACAACCAGCAGCACTTCCAGGACCTGTACTTCGGCACCGGCAAGAACACCGAGTCGGTGAAGAAGTACTACGAGACCCAGTCCTCGGGCCGCTACTCGGTCGACGGCCAGGTCTCCGACTGGGTCAAGGTGCCCTGGAACGAGGCCCGTTACGGCAACAACGCCTGCGGCTCCACCAACTGCCCGAGCGTGTGGAACATCGTCAGCGACGGTGTGAACGCCTGGGTCGCCCAGCAGAAGGCGGCCGGCCGGACCGACGCCCAGATCAAGGCGGACCTGGCCCAGTACGACCAGTGGGACCGCTACGACTACGACGGCGACGGCGACTTCAACGAGCCGGACGGCTACATCGACCACTTCCAGATCGTGCACGCCGGTGAGGACGAGTCCGCCGGCGGCGGCGCCCAGGGCACCGACGCGATCTGGGCCCACCGCTGGTACGCCTTCGGCACCGACGCCGGCGCCACCGGCCCCGAGTACAACAAGCTCGGCGGCGCGCAGATCGGCACCACCGGCATCTGGGTCGGCGACTACACCATCCAGCCGGAGAACGGCGGCCTCGGCGTCTTCGCCCACGAGTACGGCCACGACCTCGGCCTGCCGGACGAGTACGACACCGCCGGCGGCGAGAACTCCACCGGCTTCTGGACGCTGATGTCCTCCGGTTCCTGGCTCGGCCGCGGCAAGGAAGCCATCGGCGACCTGCCCGGCGACATGAACGCCTGGGACAAGCTCCAGCTCGGCTGGCTCAACTACGACGTCGCCAAGGCCGGCGTGAACTCGGCGCACAAGCTGGGCCTGTCCGAGTACAACACCAAGCACCGGCAGGCCGTGGTGGTCTCCCTGCCCGACAAGGCGGTCACCACCACGATCGTCACCCCGGCCCAGGGTGCCACCCAGTGGTGGAGCGGCAGCGCCAACAACCTGAAGAACACCCTGACCCGGTCCGTGGACCTCACCGGCAAGAAGTCGGCCGCCCTCACCCTTGACGGGTGGTACGACATCGAGGCCAACTACGACTTCCTCTACACCGAGGTCTCCACCGACGGCGGCGCCAACTACACCGCCCTCGACGGCACGGTGAACGGCAAGCCGATCCCGCGCGACGGCAGCGGCAACCCGGCCCTGCACGGCACGGTCGACGGCTGGAAGAGCCTGTCGTACTCCCTGGACGCCTACGCGGGTCAGAAGGTCCTGCTCCGCTTCCGCTACCAGACCGACGGCGGAGTGGCGCTGAAGGGCTTCACGGCCGACCGGATCACGCTGACCGCGGACGGTTCGGTGGTCTTCGCGGACGACGCCGAGAGCGCGGACCCGGCGTGGACGGCGAACGGCTTCTCCCGCATCGGCGCGTCCTTCACCAAGGACTACAAGCAGTACTACATCGCCGAGAACCGCCAGTACGCGTCGTACGACACCACGCTGGAGACCGGCCCGTACAACTTCGGCTTCGCCGACCGTCCGGACTGGGTCGAGCACTTCCCGTACCAGAACGGCCTGCTGATCTGGAAGTGGGACACCTCCGAGGCGGACAACAACACCAGCAAGCACCCGGGCACCGGCCGGATCCTCCCGGTCGACTCGCACCCGGACGCGCTGCGGTGGTCCGACGGCACGCTGATGCGCAACCGCATCCAGACCTACGACTCGACGTTCAGCCTGTACGGCACGGACGGCATCACGCTGCACAAGGCGGGCGTCACGACCAAGATCAAGTCGTCGAAGGGGGTGTCGGTCTTCAACGACCGCGCCAACACCTACTACGACCCGGCGAACCCGGCCGGCGGCGTCAAGATCACTGACACCAACACCAAGATCAAGATCACCAAGGAGGCCAAGGACGGCTCCACGATGGAGATCGAGATCGGCAGCGCGCTGAAGTAGACAGCGTTTACGCAGGTCAAGCGCACATCGGCGGCAACCCCCTGGCGGGTTGCCGCCGATCGTGTTTAGGTGCGTCCTGTGACCCGCTTATTGACACCGACCGGAACGGGGGAGTGACCGCATGGCCGCAGGAGGTTTCTGCAAGCTGCCGAACGGCACCGTGGTGGTGGCGCTGAACCTGCCCAGCCCCACCCTCGACGGCGCCGGCGGCGTGCGCGTGCTCGTCCACGCGCACAACCGCGCCCGGGCCCTGACCCGGCTGCGCAACCTGGGCCTGCGCGCGGTCTACCTGCGGGGCAACGCGGCCCCGCCGACCCCGGACGAGGTCACCGCGGTCCTGCACCACCCCGACGGCCTGATATGGCGTACGTCACCCGGCGACACCGTGGGCGCCCCGGAGCTGTGGCACCCGATCAGAGCCCTGCTGCGCAGACCGGCCGCCCACCGGCAGGCGTCGTGACAGCCACCGGCAGGCGTCGAGAGAGCCCGTCCCGGACGGGACCCGGACAGGACGGGGAGAGGCGCGGTCAGGCGCGGACTGGCTCGGGCCGGTCCCGGACCGGCTCCCACAGGCCCGGGACACGATCTGGGGCCGGCTGAGAGTCCCTAGGCGACGACCGGCTTGCCCATGAGCTCGACGCCCGCCTGCCGCAGCTCCTCCAGTGCCCGTTCGGTGGTCGTCTGGGCCACCCCGGCGGTGAGGTCCAGGAGCACCTGGGTGCGGAAGCCCTCGTTCACGGCGTCCAGGGCGGTGGCGCGCACGCAGTGGTCCGTGGCGATCCCGACCACGTCCACCTCGTCGATGTGCCGGGCCCTGAGCCAGTCGGCCAGCGGCTCGCCGTTCTCGTCGGTGCCCTCGAAGCCGCTGTAGGCCGCCGAGTAGGCGCCCTTGTCGAAGACCGCGTCGACCGCTCCGGAGGCGACGGCAGGGGCGAAGTTGGGGTGGAAGCCCACGCCCTCCGTGCCCGCGACGCAGTGCGCGGGCCAGGAACGGACGAAGTCGGGGTTGTCGGCGAAGTGACCGCCGGGCGCGATGTGGTGGTCCCGGGTCGCCACCACGTGCCGGTAGCCCGCGGGAGCCTGCCCGATGAGCTCGGTGATCGCGGCGGCGACGTCGGCGCCCCCGGCCACCGCGAGGCTGCCCCCCTCGCAGAAGTCGTTCTGCACATCGACGACGATCAAGGCGCGGCGCATGGTCGGTGTCCTTCGGTTGTCGGATCGGCGGGCGGAGGGGACGCGGGGCCGGTCGTGAGGCCACGGTCCCGGCGGATCCGCCACTCGGACGTCAGGGGACTTTCGGGGGCGTACCGAAGCGGGGGCACGCGCTTTAGCTACCCGAGCCCGTGTGGACGTACTCCGTCGGAAGGACGGGTTCCCCTCGGGAGAGCTGGGTCGCCGACAGCGGCAGGTTGGCGCGGGCGGTCGCGTGCCGGTCCCGGGCGGCGTCCAGCGGCTCGCGGGCGACCACCTCGCCGCCCTTGACCAGCTCCACCAGGAGCTGCCGGCCGGCCAGCCGGTCCGGCACCGGACCGGTGCCCACGACCTCCGCCTCCGCGACCCCGTGCGCGTCCAGCCGGCGCGCCGCCCACTTGCGGCCGCCGATGGAGGTCTTGCCGCCGGTGGACTTCTTCGCCACCGGCACCAGCGGCGCCCCGGCGTCGCCGGTCTCGGCGCGCGCGACCAGCTTGTAGACCATGGACGCCGTCGGGTGGCCGGAGCCGGTGACCAGCTGGGTGCCGACGCCGTAGGCGTCCACGGGCGCCGCCGCCAGCGAGGCGATGGCGTACTCGTCCAGGTCCGAGGTGACGATGATCTTCGTGTCCCGGGCGCCCAGCTCGTCGAGCTGCTGGCGCACCCGGTGCGCGACCAGCAGCAGGTCGCCGGAGTCGATGCGCACCGAGCCCAGCTCGGGCCCGGCGATCTCCACGGCCGTACGGACCGCCTCGGTCACGTCGTAGGTGTCGACCAGCAGCGTGGTGTCCCGGCCGAGCGAGTCCACCTGCGCCTGGAAGGCGTCCCGCTCGCTGTCGTGCAGCAGGGTGAAGGCGTGGGCGGAGGTGCCCACCGTCGGGATGTTGTAGCGGAAGCCGGCGGCCAGGTCGGAGGTGGAGGTGAAGCCGCCGAGGTAGGCGGCCCGGGAGGCGGCGACCGCGGCCAGCTCGTGGGTGCGGCGGGCGCCCATCTCGATCAGCGGGCGGCCGCCGGCGGCCGAGGCCATCCGGGAGGCTGCGGCCGCGATCGCCGAGTCGTGGTTGAGGATCGACAGGATCACGGTCTCCAGCAGCACGCACTCGCCGAACGACCCCTCCACCCGCATGATCGGCGAGCCCGGGAAGTACACCTCGCCCTCGGGGTAGCCCCAGATGTCCCCGCCGAACCGGTAGTCGGCGAGCCATTCCAGGGTCGGCTCGTCCACCACCCGGCGCTCGCGCAGGAAGGCGAGGACGTCCGCGTCGAAGCGGAAGTTCTCCACCGCGTCCAGCACCCGCCCGGTGCCGCCCACGACCCCGTAGCGGCGTCCGTCGGGCAGCCGCCGGGTGAAGACCTCGAAGACGCTGCGGCGCCCGGCCGTCCCGGCCTTCAGAGCGGCCTGGAGCATCGTCAGCTCGTAGTGATCGGTGAACAGAGCCGTCGAGGGAACGTCCACCGGCAGCCCAAGGTCCGCAACGCCCACCGAAGCTCTCCTAGACATGTCGCGCGGGTGCCCCCGGCGTCGGCCGGGGGTCCGGGGGCCGTCCCCGGATGATGCCTGGCGAAGAATCGTACTCCCATTTCGTCAGACTGACGATTTAGCCCTCCGTTTATGCGAGTACCCCCTCGGGGTGGCAGCATGGGCCGTGTGACGGCAGCCGCACCCATCGAGATCGAGAAGACCGAGTCGGCGGAGGAGGTCTTTGCCGTACCCGAACCGGACGTGCCCTGGGTGACGATCGTCCACAACGACCCCGTCAATCTCATGAGCTATGTGACGTACGTCTTCCAGACGTACTTCGGCTACTCCAAGGACAAGGCCACCAAGCTCATGCTCGACGTCCACCACAAAGGCCGGGCCATCGTCTCCAGCGGAACCCGTGAGGAGATGGAACGGGACGTTCAGGCCATGCACGGCTATGGTCTGTGGGCCACCCTCCAGCAGGACCGGAAGTAGCGAACTCCCTCCATGCCAGGAACCTTCGAACCGCTCCCCGGCGGCGGTGCGTCCGTCGCCCTCGACGACGTCGAGATCTCCATCATCCGCTCGCTGGCCGTGCAGCTCCTCGAACTCATCGGCCCCGGCCCCGCCGAGGACACCCCCGCCGACCCGCTCGCCGAGCTGTTCGCCGAGGGCCCGAGCGAACCGCCGTCCGACCCCGTCCTCAAGCGGCTCTTCCCGGACGCCTACCGCGACCCCGAGACTCCCGGCAACCCCCAGAAGGCCGCCGAGCAGCGCGCCCACTCCGCCGAGTTCCGCCGCTACACGGAGAACGACCTGCGGGCCGGCAAGCGCGAGAACGCCCTCGCGGTGATCCACTCGCTCAACGCGCTCACCCCCGGCGAAGGCGGCCTCGCGGTGCTGGAGCTGGCGCCGGCCGAGTCCCAGCGGTGGCTCGGCGCGCTCAACGACCTGCGCCTCGCCATCGGCTCCCGACTGGAGATCACCGACGAGGACGACACGGACGACTTCTACCGGCTGCCGGACGAGGATCCGCGCAAGCCGATGGTGATGGCCTACCTCTGGCTGGGCGGGCTCCAGGAGACCCTCGTCTCCACCCTCATGCCGTAGCTCCGCGCCTCATGCCGTAGTTCCGCGCCTCATGTCCCAGCGCCGCGCCTCTCGCCGTGGTCCCATGCCGTGATCCGCCCGGCTCATGCCGTGATCCACCCGGCTCATGCCGTGATCCACCCGGCTCATGCCGTGATCCACCCGGTATATCCGGATTTCGCGTTCACTCAGAGGACGCTCAAATCCGGATAACGATCGCGTCACTGAGGCGGCCGGGTATGGGTGCGCTCTGCGCGCTTCGTCCGCTTCTTCCCGTGGGATGCATCACACAGCTCCCCGTCGATCAGTGTTGCGGCCGTGATAAATCTTCACGACCGCCCGGCGGACACCACCCATGTCCGGCCGGGTGCGCCACCGAGCCGGCAACAGCCGGCCAGGCACAGCGGAACCGGGGAGACCCGGGCACGCACTCCATCAATCCGGGGGGATCGAAACCCGATCCGGGGCCGACCGAGGGCCCGGGGTCGGCATGGAGAAAGGCGCACACCACATGACCTCACCGCAGGTCACGGAAGCCCCGGAAGAGGGGTACGAGCGAGGACTCGGCAGCCGCCAGGTCCAGATGATCGCCATCGGCGGCGCCATCGGCGTCGGCCTCTTCCTGGGTGCAGGGGCGAACATCGCCAAGGCCGGACCAAGCCTCATCGTCATGTACGCCCTCGCGGGCCTGATCATCTTCTTCATCATGCGGGCGCTCGGCGAGCTCTTGCTCTACCGCCCCGTCTCGGGCTCCTTCGCGGAGTACTCCCGCGAGTTCCTCGGCCCGTTCTTCGGTTTCTTCACCGGCTGGACGTACTGGCTGATGTGGGTGGTGACCGGAATGGCCGAGCTGACGGCCGCCGCGATCTACGTCCACTACTGGTTCCCCGCCGTCCCGCAGTGGGTGACCGCGCTGGTGTTCCTGGTGGTCCTGTTCGTGGCCAACCTGATCTCCGTGAAGGTCTTCGGCGAGATCGAGTTCTGGTTCTCGATGGTCAAGGTCACCGCCCTCATCGGCATGATCGTGATCGGTCTCGGCGTCCTCACCTTCGGCTTCAGCGCCGCCGGCGACACCGCCACCGTCAGCAACCTCTGGGAGTTCGACGGTTTCTTCCCCAAGGGCGTCGGCTCCTCCCTGATGACCCTCCAGGGCGTGATGTTCGCCTACCTCGCCGTCGAACTGGTCGGCGTCACCGCGGGCGAGTCCGAGGACCCGGAGAAGACCCTCCCCAAGGCGATCAACACCCTGCCCTGGCGGATCGCCCTGTTCTACGTCGGCGCCCTCACCGTCATCCTGTGCGTGGTGAAGTGGACCGAGTTCGCCCCGGGCGTCAGCCCCTTCGTGAAGGCGTTCGCGGTCATCGGCATCCCGGCCGGCGCGGGCATCGTGAACTTCGTGGTGCTCACCGCGGCCCTGTCCTCCTGCAACTCCGGCATGTACTCCACCGGCCGCATGCTGCGCACCCTCGCGGACAACGGCGAGGCCCCCCGCTTCTTCAGCCGCCTGTCGACCTCCAAGACCCCGGCGCTGGGCATCACCGTCTCCGTCGCCTTCATGGGCATCGGCGTCGTGCTGAACTACATCGTCCCGGAGAAGGCCTTCGGCTACGTCACCTCCGTCGCCACCGCGGCCGGCATCTGGACCTGGCTGATGATCCTGATCAGCCACGTCCTGTACCGCCGGGGCGTCGAGTCGGGCCGGCTGCGCGCCTCCTCCTTCCCGGCGCCCGGCGGCTCCAAGTGTTCCTACGTCGCCATCGCGTTCCTGCTCTTCGTCACCGGCCTGATCGCGTACGACGCCGACTCCCGCGTCTGCCTGTACGTGATGGCCGCGTGGGCCGCCGCCCTCGCCATCGGCTGGGCGGTCCTCAAGAACCGCAACCCGCAGGTCGCCGACCGCCGCGAGCCGCAGCTCGAGAAGGTCGGCTGACCCCGCGGGGTTCCCGGACCGGACGTCCCGGCGGGAGCGGGCCCCCCAACCCGCTCCCGCGGCCGCTCAGGATGTCCGCGATGTGGGCCGTTCCGTACCGAACTCCGGTACGGAACGGCCCGCCTGTCTATGCTGGCCGCCATGCTGACCCTTACCCAGGCCCTCTACGACCAGATCGTCGCCCACGCCCGCAAGGACCACCCGGACGAGGCGTGCGGCGTCGTGGCCGGACCCGTGGGCTCCGGCCGGCCCGAGCGGTTCATCCCCATGGTGAACGCGGCCCGCTCGCCCACCTTCTACGAGTTCGGCTCGCAGGACCTGCTCAAGCTCTACCGGGAAATGGACGACCTGGACGAGGAGCCGGTGATCGTCTACCACTCGCACACCGCGACCGAGGCCTACCCCTCCCGCACCGACATCAGCTACGCCAACGAGCCCGGCGCGCACTACGTGCTGGTCTCCACCGCCGACACCGACGGGCTGGGCGAGTTCCAGTTCCGCTCGTTCCGCATCGTCGAGGGCGAGGTCACGGAGGAGGAGGTCAAGGTGGTGGAGGCGTACTGATCGGGGAACGTCTCGTGACGTGGATGGAAAGTGTCCGCGTGCCGAGATCACACTCCGGGTCCCGGACCGGGAATCGATACGATGACCGCATGGTTTTCCACGACGTGAGCGACAAGACGCCGGGCATGCTGCTCGTGGCGCGGCTGCACGTCGACCTGTGCAGGCTGAACAGCGCCATCTGTTGACGTTCCGCGCCGCCGCACGGCCGTGAGGGCCGCGGCGCTCCCCCCAGTGCCGAAGGCCCGGGGGCAACCCCTACGGTGCGCCCGGCCGCGTCCGAGCCGGGAGATCCATCCCGACGACATCCTTACCGACAGGAGCCCGCAACCATGGCCATCGAGGTCCGCATCCCCACCATCCTCCGCCAGTACACCGACGGCCAGAAGGCCGTGGACGGCAACGGGGAGACCCTCGCCGAGCTCTTCGCCGACCTCGAGACCCGGCACCCGGGCATCCAGGCCCGGATCGTCGACCAGGCGAACGGCGAGCAGCTGCGCCGCTTCGTCAACGTCTACCTGAACGACGAGGACGTGCGCTTCCTGGACGGTATCTCCACCAAGCTCGCCGACGGCGACAACGTGACGATCCTGCCGGCCGTCGCCGGCGGCATGCGCTGATCGGTCGCTGATCAGAGATGCGTTACGACTCCCCGCTGGCCGCGGTGGGCAACACCCCCCTGGTGTGCCTGCCGCGGCTGTCGCCGTCGGCCGACGTCCGCATCTGGGCGAAGCTGGAGGACCGCAACCCGACCGGCTCGATCAAGGACCGGCCCGCCCTGCACATGATCGAGCAGGCGGAGAAGGACGGCCGGCTCACCCCGGGCTGCACGATCCTCGAACCCACCTCCGGCAACACCGGCATCTCGCTGGCCATGGCGGCCAAGCTCAAGGGCTACCGCATGGTGTGCGTGATGCCGGAGAACACCTCGCAGGAGCGCCGGGCCCTGCTCGGCATGTGGGGAGCGGAGATCATCTCCTCCCCGGCCGCGGGCGGTTCCAACACCGCCGTGCGCGTCGCCAAGGAACTCGCCGCCGAGCACCCGGACTGGGTGATGCTCTACCAGTACGGCAACCCGGACAACGCCGGTGCCCACTACGCCACCACGGGCCCCGAGATCCTCGCCGACCTGCCCTCGATCACGCACTTCGTCGCGGGCCTCGGCACCACGGGCACCCTCATGGGCGTCGGCCGCTACCTGCGCGAGCACAAGCCGGACGTGAAGATCGTCGCCGCCGAGCCGCGCTACGACGACCTGGTGTACGGCCTGCGCAACCTCGACGAGGGCTTCGTCCCCGAGCTCTACGACGCCTCCGTCCTCACCACCCGCTACTCGGTCGGCTCGGCCGACGCGGTCACCCGCACCCGTGAACTCCTCCAGCAGGAGGGCATCTTCGCGGGCGTCTCCACGGGCGCCGCGCTGCACGCGGCGATCGGCGTGGGGAAGAAGGCGCTGAAGGCGGGCGAGAGCGCCGACATCGTGTTCATCGTCGCCGACGGCGGCTGGAAGTACCTCTCCACCGGCGTCTACACCGCGGCCACCACCGAGGAGGCCATCGAGACCCTCCAGGGCCAGCTCTGGGCGTAGGTTCTGCCGCCCACCTCCGGTCCGTCCGACATCTGTGTGCGCGGAGCCCCGGCCGTCGTATCGGCCGGGGCTCCGGCGTGCGTGGGGGACGGGATCCTGATGTGCTGGAGAAACGTCACACCGGCAGAAGGACAGGGCACGGCACCCCGGGCACAGCAGAAAGGCGGCCGACCCCATGCGCCGTTCGACGCTTCACGGCACCACCGTCACCGCCGCGGCGCTGACCCTGCTCCTCGTCGGCTGCGGCGCACAGCACGACGGCGCGGGCTCCGGCAAGGACGGCACCCCCACCCGGCCGACGACCGCGCCCGCTTCCCCGCCCGGATCCGCCCCCTCAGAATCCGCCTCCGGGACCGCCCCGGCCTCCTCCGACCGCCCCGCCCACGGCTGCGCGGACCACGCCGAACTCACCGCCGCCGACTCCGGGCGCACCCTCTGCCTGACCGTCGGCGGGCAGGTGCGCCTCACCCTGGACGGCACCGAGGACCGCCCCTGGACACCGGTCAGGTCCAGCGGCTCCGCCCTGCGGGCCGCCAACGCCGGCATCGTGATCCTGCCGGGCGACGCCGTCGCCGCGTTCGACGCCGTCACGCCCGGAACGGCGCGGCTGACCTCCACCCGCCCGCTGTGCGCGGTGGGACCCGGCCGGATCGCGTGCCAGGGCATCCGGCAGTGGACCGTCACCGTGCGGGTGACAGGGCCGTGAGCCCGACGCGCCACAACACACGGACACGGCGGCGCCGCGCCCGTTCCACTCGGCTGGGCCGCGCCCGCTGCGTTTGGTGGGGCCGTGTTCGTCCTGTCCGGCAGGGCCGCGCCCGCTGCGTTTGGTGGGGCCGTGTTCGGCCTGTCCGGCTGGGCCGCGCCCGCTGCGTTTGGTGGGGCCGTGTTCGGCCTGTCCGGCTGGGCCGCGCCCGCTGCGTTTGGTGGGGCCGTGTTCGGCCTGTCCGGCT
>NZ_JBSFJL010000002.1:86436-175015 GCF_053598035.1 Streptomyces sp. NPDC001204
GCTGGGCCGCGCTCGTACCGTTCGGCGGGGGCGGGCCTGTCCGGTTCAGCCGGTCCGCGCCCGTTCCGTTCAGCCCGCCAGGTACCGCACCTGGTCCCAGAGGGCCGGGTCCACGACCCCCACCCGGCGGCGGAAGTCCCAGACCGGTACCTCCCGGACCTCGTCGGTCTCCAGGAAGCTGGTCCGGCCCTGCGTGTCCCCGACCGAGCCCGGCGGCAGCGGGATCACTCCGGACCGCTCGTCGTGGTACCTGCTGGTGATCTCCGCGACCCTGGCGCGCTTGCCGTGCACCGCCAGAACCAGACAGGGCCGGTCCTTCGCCCCAGGCCCGTCGCCATGGGGCACGCTGGCCCACCAGATCTCCGCGGGCTGCGGACGCGCCGCGGCACGACCGCCGGTCAGGCGGCCGGGACGCGACCTTCTCGGAGGCCTGCGACCCCGTCCCCAGCCGTCGACGAGCGTGGCGACGAGCGCGAGCAGCACCACCGCCGCGAGCGCCAGCCACCAGGACGTGTCCACAACCATGACGTTACCGGCGTGCGACCCTCGGTGCGCGCCCTTCAACGCTCCCCATGCGCCCCAGGACCAGCCGAACCGGTGACACCACAGGTGAGTTCGCCCACAACAGCCCTTACCGGAGGAGCGACCGGACGTATCCCGCCTTACGCTCGACGGACCGCACGACCCCCGTCACCTTCCTCTCTGAAGTTTTCCCGCCAGCGGAGGTTTCTGCTTCATGAAGCTCACCGTCGTCGGCTGCTCGGGGTCGTTCCCGTCCGCGGAATCGGCCTGCTCGAGCTACCTCGTCGAGGCCGACGGCTTCCGGCTGCTTCTCGACCTGGGCAACGGCGCCCTGGGCGAGCTGCAGCGCCACTGCGGTCTCTACGACCTCGACGCCATCTTTCTGAGTCATCTGCACGCCGACCACTGCATCGACATGCTCGGCTACTTCGTCGCGCGCTACTACCGGTACGACGGAGGCCGCTGCGACCCCATCCCGGTGTACGGGCCCGAGGGCACCGAGCACCGGCTGACCACCGCCTACGCCGACACCCCCACGGCCTCCTCGATGAGCGAGGTCTTCGACTTCCACACGGTCAAGCCCGGCACCTTCGAGATCGGCCCCTTCACCGTGCACACCGAGCGGGTGGCCCACCCCGTGGAGGCCTACGCCATCCGCGTCGAGCACGGCGGGCGGGCGCTGACGTACTCCGGGGACACCGGGGTGAGCAAGGCGCTGGAGGAACTCGCCCGGGACAGCGACCTCTTCCTGTGCGAGGCCGCCTTCACGGACGGCAAGGAGAACATCCCCGATCTGCACCTCAACGGCCGCGAGGCAGGTGAGACCGCCGCGCGCGCCAGAGTCCGCCGCCTGGTCCTCACCCACATCCCCCCGTGGACCGACCCGCAGATCAACCTCGCCGACGCCCGCGCGGCCTACGCCGGCCCGGTGGAGCTCGCGGCGCCCGGAGCGTCGTACGACATCTAGGCCCAGGACACGAAAGACCCCCGGAGTCATGGAACTCCGGGGGTCTTCTCACGTCGTGGCCGGGCTCACGCCTTGATGAGCGCCTCGGTCTCCTCCTCGGGCTCACGGCCGGGGGTGGGGAGGTTGAACTTGATGATGGCGAAGCGGAACACCGTGTAGTAGATCACCGCGAACACCAGGCCGATCGGGATGATCAGCCATGGCTTGGTCGCCAGGTTCCAGTTGAGGGCGTAGTCGATGAAGCCGGCGGAGAAGGTGAAGCCGGCGTGCACGCCGAGCGCCCAGGTGATCGCCATGGAGGCGGCGGTCAGCACCGCGTGGATCGCGTAGAGCAACGGCGCGATGAACATGAACGCGAACTCGATCGGCTCGGTCACACCGGTCACGAAGGAGGTGAGGGCGAGCGAGACCATCATGCCCGTCACGACCTTGCGCCGCTCGGGACGGGCGCAGTGGGCGATCGCGAGGGCGGCGGCCGGCAGACCGAACATCATGATCGGGAAGAAGCCCGACATGAACTGACCGGCGGTCGGGTCACCGGCGAAGAAGCGGTTGAGGTCGCCGTGGACCATGTCGCCGGCCGCGTTCTTGAAGTCGCCGATCTGGAACCAGGAGACCGTGTTGACGAACTGGTGCATGCCGACCGGGATCAGCGCGCGGTTGATCAGACCGAACAGGCCGGCACCGAGAGCGCCGAGGCCGGTGATCCACTCGCCGAGGCTGGAGATCCCCTCACCGATCGGCTCCCAGACCAGGCCGAAGAAGACACCCATCGCGGTGCCGACGAACGCCATGATGATCGGCACCAGCCGGCGGCCGTTGAAGAAGCCGAGCCAGTCCACGAGCTTCTTGCGGTGGTAGCGCTGCCACAGCACCGCCGACAGCAGACCCATCAGGATGCCGCCGAGCACCCCGGGGTTGTTGTAGGTGGCCTCGACTATCTTCCCGCCCTCGATGTGCTGCTCGGTCAGCGGGAAGGCCTTCAGGACGTTGCTGTAGACCAGGAAACCGACCAGCGCGGCCAGCGCGGTGGAGCCGTCCGACTTCTTGGCGAAACCGATCGCGACGCCGAGACAGAACAGCATCGGCAGGTTGTCGAAGATCGCGCCGCCGGCCGTGGCGAACACCGCCGTGACCTTGTCGGGCAGGTGCAGCTTGTCCTGCACGTCCTGCTGGCCCAGACGCAGCAGGATGCCCGCGGCCGGCAGCACGGCGATCGGCAGCTGAAGGCTGCGGCCGACCTTCTGAAGGCCCTGGAACAGGCCGGAACCCCGCTTTTTCGCGGGTGCCGCCGTCGATGTCGCGCTGGCGGTGGTCATGACGTCCTCCATCGGGTGGTGGTCTACACCACTCACTGGTGTAGACCTGTTGTAGCACGATGAAGGGGGCCCTCGGAACCCGCGATTCCCGCGACCGGACCGCTACGCACCGTGTGGATTTGGGGCCAGAGTCGGAAATGAAGGGCGAGCGGTGGGCGTCGAGCCTCGTTTTGGTGCCCGTGCCTACGCTGGTGTAGACCAGTCGGCGGACGGTTCCGCTGCCGTGAGCGCACCATTCTGCACCCATGGCACGGCCGCTCGCAAAGATGGGCCAACTGTGGGTTACTGCGACAAAGCGGATCGGATCAGGGAGAAGGAACATGGCCACCAAGGCTGAGAAGATCGTCGCCGGGCTGGGCGGCATCCAGAACATCGACGAGATCGAGGGCTGCATCACCCGGCTCCGCACCGAAGTGCACGACGCCTCCCTGGTCGACGAGGCCGCCCTCAAGGCCGCCGGCGCGCACGGCGTCGTCAAGATGGGCACCGCCATCCAGGTCGTCATCGGCACCGACGCCGACCCGATCGCCGCGGAGATCGAAGACATGATGTGAACCCCGCGGTCCGCCGCTGTTCACCTTCAAGGGGCTCTTCCCGGTGCGGGAGGAGCCCCTTGTCCATGGGGGACTACGCTCGACGCCATGTCTCGTATCGACGGCCGCACGCCCGAACAACTCCGCCCGGTCACCATCGAACGCGGGTGGAGCAAGCACGCCGAGGGCTCCGTCCTCGTCTCCTTCGGCGACACCAAGGTCTTCTGCACCGCCTCCGTCACCGAAGGCGTCCCGCGCTGGCGCAAGGGCAGCGGAGAGGGCTGGGTCACCGCCGAGTACTCCATGCTGCCCCGTGCCACCAACACCCGCGGCGACCGCGAATCGGTCAAGGGCAGGATCGGCGGCCGCACCCATGAGATCTCCCGTCTCATCGGCCGCTCCCTGCGCTCGGTCGTCGACTACAAGGCACTCGGCGAGAACACCATCGTCCTGGACTGCGACGTCCTCCAGGCCGACGGCGGCACCCGGACCGCGGCCATCACGGGCGCCTACGTCGCCCTCGCCGACGCCGTCGCCTGGGCCCGCGGCAAGAAGCTGATCAAGGCCGGCCGTCAGCCGCTCACCGGCACCGTCAGCGCCGTCTCGGTCGGCATCGTCGGCGGTGTGCCGCTGCTCGACCTCTGCTACGAGGAGGACGTCCGCGCCGAGACCGACATGAACGTCGTCTGCACCGGCGACGGCCGCTTCGTCGAGGTCCAGGGCACCGCGGAGGCCGAACCCTTCGCCCGCGAGGAACTCAACAGCCTCCTCGACCTCGCCGTGGCCGGCTGCACCGAACTCACGGTGATCCAGCGCACGGCACTCGAGACGACCCTGGCGAAGTAGAGGAGCAGCCCCGCATGACCCGCTTGATCCTCGCCACCCGCAACTCCGGCAAGATCGTCGAACTCAGGGCGATCCTGGCCGACTCGGGCCTGCCCCACGAACTCGTCGGCACCGACGCCTACCCGGACGTCCCCGACGTCAAGGAGACCGGCGTCACCTTCGCCGAGAACGCCCTGCTGAAGGCCCACGCCCTGGCCCAGGCCACCGGCCTCCCCGCGGTCGCGGACGACTCCGGCCTCTGCGTCGACGTCCTCGGCGGCGCCCCCGGCATCTTCTCGGCCCGCTGGGCCGGCCGCCACGGCGACGACAAGGCCAACCTCGACCTGCTCCTGGCCCAGCTCTCGGACATCGCCGACGACCACCGCGCCGCCCACTTCGCCTGCGCGGCGGCCCTCGCCCTGCCGGACGGCACGGAGCGGGTCGTGGAGGGGCAACTGCGCGGCACCCTGCGCCACGAGCCCGCGGGCACGAACGGCTTCGGCTACGACCCGATCCTCCAGCCCGACGGGGAGACCCGCACCTGCGCGGAACTGACCCCCGAGGAGAAGAACGCGATCAGCCACCGCGGCAAGGCATTTCGCGCCCTGGTACCGGTGGTGCGGGAACTGCTGGGCTGAGCACACAGAAACGGCCTGCGCATCGATCCTTCGATGCGCAGGCCGTTCATGTGCGGCGGAAGGGATTCGAACCCTCAAGCCCGATCAAGGGCCACAGATCCTAAGTCTGCTGCGTCGCCATTGCGCCACCGCCGCTAGCCGTCTGCCATCGTACCGGGAGCCGCCCGTCGCCTTCTGCCTCCCCTGCACCAGGTGTTGGTGATCGCATGACAGTTGGGGCACAGCAGGCGCAGGTTCTCCCTCCGGTCGTCACTCCGGTCTCCATCGATGTGGGCGACCTCCAGCGTCATGGGCTTCCCGAGCCACTCGGGGCCGACCCCGCAACCTGCGCAGCGTTCCGGTACTCCGATGTCCCGGAGGGCAAGACGTAACAGCGCGGTGTCTGTCCGACGCTTCCCTTCATGGCGGACCAGGATGTCCTCGGGGTCTCTGGCGTTGTGGCTCCGCTTGCCACGCCGGTGCCCCTGCCCGAGGAAGTGGGCGGTTGGGATGCCCTCTTCGGCGATCCACTGGCGCAGCAGCGCACGCTGCCAGTGGTTGTCGGGACGATCCAAGCGTTGCAGCGCCTCTGTGAGGGAGGCCGACTCGGCGATCACCCCACGCAGTTCGTCGTACGTGGGCTGGGGACGCCTGCCGCAGGGGCTGAAGTGCGATACGTCAATGCCGAAGTCGGTGAACCGCTTCATGAGATACCGCCGGAGGCCGGCGTATTGGCCGCGTGCCGAGGAAGCCGATGACCTCGTCGATGCCGGAGCACTCTGCGGCGGCTTCCTCCAGCCGCTGACGGGTGTATCGCAAACCGCTGCTCATCGGTCACGCCTGTCACGGACCGTGCCGCGTCGCCGGTAGGTGTCCGTTGTGGAATGACAGTTGGGGCACAGGAGGCGCAGGTTGCCGATGCGGTTGTCGCGGCAGTTGCCGTTGATGTGGTCGACCTCCAGCGGCAGTGATCGCCCCTGCCACACCGCCTCGATGCCGCACGGGACGCAGCGCTCTTCCAGGCCGTGAGCGAGCAGCGCTCGCTTGAGGCGATCGCTCGGGACTCGCCAGGCTTGAGCGTCCCGCGGTTCGACGAGCACGGCTCCTGGCGTCCGACGGGGCCTGACGTCGCCACCTCGCGTCGGCACCTGGAAGTGCGAGGTGTCGAGACCGTACGCCTTGACACGTCGGCTGATGTGCGCGTGCTGCCCTCCGACGATCTCCAACCCGAGGCAGCGCAGTACCTCGCACATGTTCGTCGACGCCGAGACTGCTGCTTGGAGTACTTCCCTCGTCCACCGCACACCCTCCCGCTCGAAGTGCGACGTATCCACGCCCAGCTTCCTCATCCGTTCCCGGATGTAGTGCCGCGTCGAACTCCCTGGATCCACCCCCAACCGCTCCAACGCTTCCGACAACGTCCGCGACGTCCGCGCCGCCTCCTCCAGCCGTTCTTCGGTGTACGCACTGGGCCCCATCGATTCCCCTCCCCGGCCGCGCGTTCGTGGTCTCGTACGGAGTAACGAACCGGTTATCGGACAGTCACGTACGGGATGCGGAACGGCCCGCACCGGGCACCCCGGTGCGGGCCGTACAAAGTGGCGGGAGCGGCCCTCAGATCCCCAAGTCCTTGATGATCTTGGCCACGTGGCCCGTGGCCTTCACGTTGTAGAGGGCTCGTTCGACCTTGCCCTCCTCGTCGACGACGATCGTGGAGCGGATGACGCCGACGACGGTCTTGCCGTAGAGCTTCTTCTCGCCGAAGGCGCCGTAGGACTCCAGGACCTTCTTTTCCGGGTCGGCGAGCAGCGTGACCTTCAGGGACTCCTTGTCGCGGAACTTCGCGAGCTTCTCCGGCTTGTCGGGGGAGATGCCGATCACGTCGTACCCCGCGCCCGCCAGCAGGTCCAGGTTGTCGGTGAAGTCGCAGGCCTGCTTGGTACAGCCGGGGGTGAGGGCGGCCGGGTAGAAGTAGACGACGACCTTCCGGCCCTTGTGGTCGGCCAGCGACACCTCGTTGCCGTCGGCGTCGGGGAGGGCGAAGGCGGGGGCCACGTCCCCGGGCTGGAGTCGCTCGGTCATGGAAGCTCGTCTCCTCGTGCGTGCGCAGCGTGCGTGCGGATACCGTGTCGCTCCGAGGGTAACCGGGGGTGCCGGCAGTGCGGTCGGAGCGGGAACTGACAGACTGTCCCGAACAGGCATCAGTTGACTTCGGAGGCGGCACGGTGGCGGACACCGCGGACACCAGAACCCCGGCTGAGATCGAGGCGGACATCAGGCGCCGCCGCGAGGTGCTGGCCGAGACGCTCGACGAGATCGGGGTGCGCGTGCACCCGAAGACCATCGTCGGGGACGCCAAGGCCAAGGTCGCCGCCAACATCGACCACACGCTCGGACGGGCCTACGTGCAGGTCAACCGGGTGGTGAGCGATGTGCGGGCGCAGTTCGTGGACGAGGAGGGCGCCCCGCGCCTGGAGCGGGTCGTACCGGTCGCGCTCGTCGCCGTCGGCCTGGTCGGACTGCTCGCCATGGGCGCCCGCCGGCGTCGCCGCTGAGCGGCACGACGCCCCACCGCGTGACGACGTGCCGAAGGCAGGTAGGTTCGAGGCGTGAGCGCCAAGAGAAATGAGCACAGCAGCCAGCACGACAAGCTGCCCATCCGGATGCTGCACGACCGGGTGCTCGTCCGGCAGGACACGAGCGAGGGCGAGCGGCGTTCGGGCGGCGGCATCCTGATTCCCGCGACCGCGGCGGTGGGACGCCGGCTGGCCTGGGCCGAGGTCGTCGCGGTGGGGCAGAACGTGCGGACCGTCGAGCCGGGGGACCGGGTGTTGTTCGATCCGGAGGACCGAGCCGAGGTCGAGGTGCGCGGGGTCGCGTACGTGCTCATGCGCGAGCGTGACCTGCACGCGGTGGCCGCGGACCGGTTCGAGGGTTCGGAGGACTCCACCGGCCTGTACCTGTAGTGGTTCGGGACGTCCTGGGGGCGTCCTGCGCGACGTCGTACGACGGCTTGGGAAGGCCGGCCGCCGAGGGGCTGGTGACCACGGTCACCAGCCCCTTTGTCGTTCCTTTGCTAGCCTCGGGTCCAACCCGACGAGACGCGCCGTACCGGGATGAACGCAAAGACGACGCACGCCCGTTCATGTCCTTACGTCGTCCCGGAGGTGCCTGTCATGGCCTGGGTCCTGCTCATTCTCGCCGGTCTGCTGGAGGTGGGCTGGTCGATCGGGATGAAGTTCACCGACGGCTTCACCCGCCCCCTGCCCAGCGTGCTCACCGGCGCCGGGATCGTGACCAGCATGGTTCTGCTGTCGTACGCCGCCCGCTCCCTGCCCATCGGCACCGCCTACGGCGTGTGGGTGGGCATCGGGGCGGCCGGTGCGGCGGTGATCGGCATGGTGGTGCTGGGGGAGCCGGCGACCGCCGCCCGGATCTTCTTCGTGTGTCTGCTGCTGGTGGCCGTGGTGGGACTCAAGGTCACGTCCGGTCACTGAACACGCCTTGCAGGCCGGTGTTCGTGCCTCCGTCGCCGGGGGCGCCGGCCCCCGCGTTCCCGCCCGAGGTGCCCGGGGTGCCGGTGTTGCCTCCGCCGGGCGAGGCTCCCGGGCCGCCCGGCGGGGTGCCTCCGACGTCCCCGGTGCCCGGGTCGGTGGGACCGCCCGGCGGGGTGCCGGTGTCGGTCCCGCCGGTGGTGGGGTCGCCGCCGCCGGTGTCACCCGTGCCGCCGTCGCCCTGCCCCTGGTCCTGGCCCTGGTCCTGTCCCGGGTCCTGGCCGCCGGTGTCGGCCGTGCCGGTGTCGTCCTGACCGCCGTCGCCCGGGTTCTCGCCGGGCTCCGAGGGCGGCGGCTGGATCTGGTCGGCGCCCGGCTGTAGCTGGAGGTCGAAGTCGGTGACCAGGGTGTTCTTCAGAGCGTTTCCGGTGTACTGCGCCCAGATCTGGGCGGGCGGCCCGCCGCCGTTGACACGGGCCAGCCCCATGGCGCCGTAGAGCGGCTTGTGATGGGCGGTGTCCGGGTCCTGGCCCATGACCGAGACGACGGTGGCGAGTTCGGGCGTGTAGCCGGCGAACAAGGCCGCGGTGTCCTCCTCGGCGGTGCCGGTCTTGCCGGCGGCGGGCCGGCCGGCGGCCTGGGCTGCGGTGGCGGTGCCGTTCTGCACGACGCTGCGCAGTATCGAGGTGGTGGTGTCGGCGGCCTCACGGCTGATCGCCTGGATCTCGGTGCGCCGGGGCAGCTCGACGGTGTCGGTGCCGTCCTTGGTGATCTTCTTGATCATCGTGTACGGGGCGTGCTTGCCGTGGTTGGCGAGTGTCGCGTAGGCGTCGGCCATGTCGACGACGCTGGCTGTGGCCACTCCGAGCGCGATGGACGGGCTGGGGGGCAGGGACGGGGTGTCGGCCGACAGGCCGAGGGCGATGGCGGTGTCCCTGACCTTGTCGGAGCCGACGTCGGCGGCCATCTGCGCGTACACCGCGTTGACGGACTTGTCCGTGGCCTCGCGGACGGTGATGTTGCCGTAGGACTGCTGGTCCTCGTTCTCGGGGGCGTAGGAGCCGCTCCAGCCCTGGACGGGGCGCTTGTTGGTGCCGTCGTAGTAGGTGTTCGGGGTGATCGTGCGGCCGTCCTGGGTCGCGGAGCCGTTCTGGACGGCGGAGGTGAACACGAACGGCTTGAAGGTGGAGCCCACCTGGAAGTCCCGGCGGGTGGCGTTGTTCGTGTACTGCTTGACGTAGTCGATGCCGCCGTACATGGCGACGAGCTCGCCGGTCTTGGGGTCGATGGAGGCGGCGCCGGCCCGGACGTAGGCGTCGACCTTGCGGTTCTTCCGGTCGAGCTTGCTCATCACCTGGTCGTCCACGGCCTTGACCAGGGCGTCCTGCTTGTTCTTCTCCAGGGTGGTGGTGATCTGGTAGCCGCCCGCGGCGAGCTGGTCCTCGTTCAGGATCTTGTTCTGGGCCAGGTAGTCCTTGACCGCGCGGACGATGTAGCCGCGCTGCCCGGACATGCCCGTGGGGACGGTGGCCTCCTTGGGCATCGGGAACTTCATACCGGCCCGCTGCGAGGCGCTCAGCCAGCCCTTCTTGACCATGCCGTTCAGGACGTAGTTCCAGCGGGCCAGGGCGGCGGACTTGTTCTCCGGGTGGGTGACGACGTCGAACTCGCTGGGCGCGTTGACCAGTGCGGCCAGGTAGGCGGCGCGGGCCGGGTCGAGGTCCTGGGCCTTGACGCCGTAGTACGCCTGGGCGGCGGCCTGGATGCCGTAGGCGTTGCGGCCGAAGTAGCTGGTGTTGAGGTAGCCCTCGAGGATGTCGTTCTTGGACTCGGTGCGGTCGAGCTTGATCGCGATGAAGAACTCCTTCACCTTGCGGGTGAGGGTCTGCTCCTGGCCCAGGTAGTAGTTCTTCACGTACTGCTGGGTGATCGTCGAACCGGACTGCTTGCCCTTGCCGAGGGCGGTGTTCCAGCCGGCCCGCAGCATCGCCTTGGGGTCGACGGCGGACTCGGTGTAGAAGTCGCGGTCCTCGGCGGCGAGCACGGCGTGCTGGGCGTCCTTGGAGACCTGGGCGAGCGTGACGTTCTCCCGGTTGATCTCGCCGTCCCGGGCGATCTCGGAGCCGTCGGCGTACAGGTAGACATTGGCCTGCTTGACGGCCATGGCGTTGGCGGGCGGGATCTGCACCAGCGAGTAGCCGATGAGGAACGCGCCGATGACCAGCAGCATGGCGGTGAGGAAGCCGCCGAGCACCATCCGCCAGGTCGGCACGGCGCGGCGCCAGCCGGTGCGCCGAGGCCGTCCGGCCTTTCCGCCGCCCGTCCCGCTCTCCGCCTCGCGCCCCGTCCCGCTCTCCGCCTCGCGCCCCGTCCCGCTCTCCGCCTCGCTCCCGGTCTCGGGTGCCGCCGGTGGCTGGTGGTCGGCCACGCCCTGGTTCGGCTGCTGCGGCTCGTCACTCATGTCGTGCTCGGACTCCTGTTTCCCGTCGTACGTCCCCGTACGTGTCACGGCGTACGTCCCCGTACGCCGTCATGCGCCTTCGGCGCCCCCAGGTGAAGACTCTCGCAGCAACCGTTCCGTTCCCGGTCCCGAGCATTTGTCCGGGCCGGAAAATGCGTGGCATGTCACGCCCGGCACGCATTAGGCTCCCGCGCTTTCGGTGTCGTGGCCTGGGAGGCGGTGTACGTGGGCGCAGGACGGTTGTACGCGGCCGTCGCGGCGGGGGGATTCAGACGGTACGCGACGTATCGGGCGGCGACGGCGGCCGGGGTGTTCACCAATACGGCATTCGGGCTGATCCTGGTGTACACGTACCTGGCGCTGTGGGATGTCCGACCGCACCTGGGCGGTTACGACCAGGCGCAGGCCGTGACGTACGTGTGGCTGGGGCAGGCGTTCCTGGCGGCCCTCGCGATCGGCGGGGGCGGCGTCGAGGACGAGCTGATGGAACGCATCCGAACGGGTGACATCGCCGTCGACCTGTACCGGCCGGCCGACCTCCAGCTGTGGTGGCTGTCGGCCGACGCGGGCCGGGCGATGTTCCAGCTGCTGGGCCGCGGGGTGCTGCCCTTCGTGTTCGGGGCGCTGTTCTTCCCGGTGGCCCTGCCGTCGGACCCGCTGGTCTGGGCCGCGTTCCTCGGGGCGGTGCCGCTGGCGCTGCTGGTGGGCTTCGGGATCCGCTTCCTGGTGGCGCTGAGCGCGTTCTGGCTGCTGGACGGCGCGGGCGTGGTGCAGATGGCCTGGCTGGCCGGGTACTTCTGCTCGGGGATGCTGCTGCCGCTGAACGTCTTCCCGGGCGCGCTGGGCGAGGTGGTCCGGGCGCTGCCGTGGTCGTCGCTGCTCCAGGCCCCCGCCGACATCCTGCTGGGGCACGCGGACCCGCTGGGCACGTACGTCTTCCAGGGCGCGTGGGCGGTGGCGCTGCTGGCGGCGGGGCGGCTGGTGCAGTCGGCGGCGACGCGGCGGGTGGTGGTGCAGGGTGGCTGAGTCCACCGCGGGCCCGGCCGGCAACCGGCTGGTGGAGGGGCTGCGCGCCTACCGCCTGATCGCCGCGATGTGGATCCGCTCCACGATGGCCTACCGCGCCTCCTTCGTCATGACCACCGCCGGGAGCTTCGTCGCGACCGGGCTGGACTTCGTGGCGATCCTGCTGATGTTCTCCCGCGTCGACGCGCTCGGCGGCTACGCGCTGCCGGAGATCGCCTTCCTGTACGGGCTGTCCGCCACCGCCTTCGGGCTCGCCGATCTGGCGATCGGCTCCATGGACCGGCTGGGGCGGCGGGTGCGCGACGGCACCCTCGACACGCTGCTGGTCCGGCCGGCGCCGGTGCTCGCGCAGGTGGCCGCCGACCGGTTCGCGCTGCGGCGGCTGGGCCGGCTGACGCAGGGGGCGCTGGTGCTGGGCTGGGCGATGTCACGACTGGACGTCGACTGGACGCCGCTGAAGCTGCTGTTGATGCCGGTGATGGTGGTGAGCGGCTGCGCGATCTTCTGCGCGGTGTTCGTGGCCGGGGCGGCCTTCCAGTTCGTGGCGCAGGACGCCTCGGAGGTGCAGAACGCGTTCACCTACGGGGGCACCACGCTGCTCCAGTACCCGCCGACGGTGTTCGCCAAGGAGCTGGTGCGCGGGGTGACGTTCGTCCTGCCGCTGGCCTTCGTCAACTGGCTGCCGGCGCTGTACGTGCTGGGGCGGCCGTATCCGCTCGACCTGCCCCGGTGGACCGCGTTCGCGCCGCCGCTGGTCGCGGTGGCGTGCTGCGCGCTGGCGGGGGCGGCCTGGCGGGTGGGGCTGCGGTCGTATCGGAGCACCGGGAACTGACGGGAACTGACGGGATTCAAAGGGGCGAAGGGGAGAAGGGACGTACAGGGCGCATGGCGATGACGGTGGACGGTGTGGAGGGCAGGGACGGTGTGGACGGCGCGGACAGCGAGGGCGGCGCGGGCGGTGGTCTCATCGAACTCGACCGGGTCGAGAAGGTCTTCGACGTGCGGAAGAAGACCGGGTTCCTGAGGCGCGAGCGGCGGCAGGTGCGGGCGGTCGACTCGATCTCCTTCAGCGTGGCGCGCGGGGAGATGGTCGGCTACATCGGCCCGAACGGCGCGGGCAAGTCGACGACGATCAAGATGCTCACCGGCATCCTGACGCCCAGCGGCGGCCGGCTGCGGGTCGCCGGCATCGACCCCTCCCGCGAGCGGACCCGGCTCGCCCGGCGCATCGGGGTGGTGTTCGGGCAGCGTACGACCCTGTGGTGGGACCTGCCGTTGATCGACTCCTACCGGCTGATGCACCGCATGTACCGGATCCCCGACGGCCGTTACCGCGACAACCTCGACCGCTGTGTCGAACTCCTGGAGCTCGGCGAGCTGTTGGACGTTCCCGTACGGCAGCTCTCGCTGGGCCAGCGGATGCGCGGCGACATCGCGGCGGCCCTGCTGCACGACCCGGAGGTCCTCTACCTGGACGAGCCGACCATCGGCCTGGACGTCATCAGCAAGGCCAAGGTCCGTGAGTTCCTGCGCGACCTGAACGCCGAACGCGGTACGACGGTGCTGCTGACCACGCACGACCTCCAGGACATCGAGCAGCTGTGCTCGCGGGTGATGGTCATCGACCACGGGCGCCTGATGTACGACGGCCCCCTCACCGGCCTGCACGAGGCGGGCGAGAGCGAACGCACCCTGGTGGTCGACCTGGAGCGCGAGCTGCCGCCGATCGAGTTGCCGTCCGCGCGCGTGGTGCGGGTCGAGGGGCCCCGGCAGTGGCTGGCCTTCCCGGCGGCCGAGTCGGCGGCGCCCCTGGTGGCGCGGATCGCGGCGGATTACCCGCTGGTGGACCTGTCGGTGCGGGAGCCCGACATCGAGGCGGTCATCGCGAGGATGTACGCCGAGAAAGCGGTCTCGTAGGCTGCTGCCATGACGGAGGACCTGCCGGAGCTTCGCGCTTCCGACGCCGATCGTGAACGAGTCGTCGAACATCTGCGGGACGCCCTCGCCGAGGGGCGGCTCGACATGACCGAGTTCGAGGAGCGGCTGGAGGCGGCGTACCGGGCGCGCACGTACGGCGAACTCGCGCCGCTCACCCGGGACCTGCCCGTCCCCGGGGTGGTCGCCCCGGCGGTGAACATGGTCAAGCAGCCCGAGCGGGACGGCAGTTGGGCGTCGCGGGTGGTCGGCGGCGAGGGGTCCTCGTCGTGGGCCGTCGCCATCATGGGCGGGTTCGAGCGCAAGGGGCGCTGGACCGTGCCCAAGCGGTTCAACTGCTTCACCTTCTGGGGCGGCGGCGGCATCGACCTGCGCGACGCCAACTTCGCCGACCACGAGGTCGTGATCAACTGCGTGGCGATCATGGGCGGTGTGGATGTGATCGTGCCGCCCGGCGTCGAGGTGGTGGTGCGCGGCATCGGCATCATGGGCGGCTTCGACCACCGCGAGGACGGCGTGCACGGCGAGCCGGGCGCCCCGCGCGTGATCGTGACCGGTGTGGCCTTCTGGGGCGGCGTGGGCGTCAGGCGGAAGAACACCGAGGAGGAACGGCGCCGCCTGAAGGAGCAGCGCCGCCGGGAGAAGCTGGAGCGCAGGGAGGAACGCCGCAGGCTCGAGTAGCCGCGGCACCCCACCGCGGCGCGCCCTACAGCTGTGCCTGCCCCGTCTTCCTCAGCAGCTTCAGCTCGAACACCTCGGCCATCTCGCGGTATCCGAGGTCACTGGGGTGCAGATGGTCCCCGGAGTCGTAGTCGCCGCGCAGCCGCCGCGGAGCGTAGGGGTCCCGCAGCGCCCTGTCGAAGTCGACCACCGCGTCGAACACCTGCCCGCTGCGGATCTCCGCGTTGACCTGCTGCCGTACCGCGTCCCGGGCGGGCGTGTACCCGCGGTGCCCCTCGAACGGCATCAGCGTCGCCCCGACGACCTTCAGCCCGCGCGCGTGCGCCCGCGTCACCAGCGTGCGCAGCCCGCCGGTGATCCGCTGCGGGTCGGCGAGTCGCGGATTGCGCAGGATGTCGTTGATGCCGAGGTCGATGACGACGACCTTGGCACCGGTCCGCTCCAGCACGTCCCGCTCGAACCGGCTCAGCCCGCTGGGGTTGTCCGAGGGCCGCCCGAGCCCGTCGGCCAGCACCTGGTTGCCGCTGATGCCCTCGTTGACGACGCTGTAGCGCGGCACGTCCCGGCCGTCCTCGACCGCCGCCCACAGCCGGCCGGACAGGACGTCGGTCCAGCGGCGGTCGGCGCCGACGGTGGCGGTGACGCCGTCGGTGATCGAGTCGCCGAGGACGACGACCGTCCCCTCGGCCTCGTCGCTCAGCACGTCCAGCGAGGTCAGATAGCGCCAGACGCTCGTCCGCTCCGTGTACGGCGTTCCGGTCACGTTCTCGGTGCGGTCGCCCTGGGCGACGTAGGAGATCTGGCGGGCGTACGGGTGGTGGGTGACCGGGCCCGACGAGGTGGGGGAGTACGTGGTGACCAGGACGTCGCCGCCCCGCGGTACGGCGATGCGCACGGAGTCGCTCGTCACCTGCCCGCCGGCCGGTACGACGACCGAGCGGGCGCCGGCGAAGGTGAGCCGCCGCATGGTGCGCGTGGCGGCGGCCGCGGTGGCGTCACCGGCGGCGACGGCGATCGAGGCGTGGGTGACGTTCAGCGGCGCCTGGCCGTAGAGATTGGACAGCGTGATCCGGGCACTCGTCCCGGCGACGCTCGTGTGCACGACGTTGCGCACCGAGCGGCCCGCCATGCCGTTGATCGCCGTGCCTGGTTCGGCGGCGGCCGGTGAGGTGGCCCAGGTGGCGACCCAGGTGCCGGAGGAGGCCGGAGCGGCGGAATGGCCCGGCGCGCGGCCGGCGGCCGGGGCGTCGGCCAGGCGGCCGGTGCCGGAGGCGATCCCGGCGTAGATGGCGGCGGAGACGACGACGATCAGCGCGACGATCGCGGTCAGCAGGGCGTAACCGTGGCGTCTGGTCATGCGGGCGATGCTCTCCTCGGGCGACGCCGGCCGGAGCCCCGGGACTCCGGTCTGATGGGCACATGGTGGGCCATGAGCCCGGGGAGAACCGGCAGGATCCTGCCGAACCCCCCTCCGGACAGACGCCGGGAACTCTTGTTCCGTTCCGGGAGTCGGTCAGGAAGGGACAATTGTGTGCGGGATCACCGAACGGGTGGAGTGGATGGAACAGACGACACAGGCCGGCCGGGGAACGGGAGACGCCGTCTCCCAGCGCGCGATGACCGTGTTCAGCCCCGCCGACGAGGAGCGGCGCCGCGGGGTGCGCCGCATGAAGCTGACCGCCACCGGGCTGCTGCTGTTCGTCGCCGTGGTGTACGTGCTCGCCAAGTGGGGCGAGAACGCGGGCGCCGGCACCTGGGCGGCGTACGTCGCCGCGGCCGCCGAGGCCGGCATGGTCGGCGCGCTCGCCGACTGGTTCGCGGTCACCGCCCTCTTCCGCCACCCCCTCGGCCTGCCCATCCCGCACACCGCGATCATCCCGACCAAGAAGGACCAGCTCGGCATCTCACTGGGCGAGTTCGTCGGCGAGAACTTCCTCTCCGAGGACGTCGTACGGCAGCGGCTGCGCGCCGTCGGCATCGGCAGCCGCCTCGGCGCCTGGCTCGCCCAGCCGGAGCACGCGGACCGGGTGACCGCGGAACTGGCCACCGCGCTGCGCGGCGCCCTGACCGTGCTGCGCGACTCCGACATCCAGGCCGTCGTCGGCGAGGCGATCACCCGCAGAGCCAACACGCAGGAGATCGCGCCCGGCATCGGCAAGCTGCTGGAGAAGGTCGTCGCCGACGGCGGCCACAAACGGGTCGTCGACCTGGTCGTCTCCCGCGCGCACGACTGGCTGGTGCTGCACAGCGATTCCGTGATGGACGCCGTGCAGGGCGGCGCGCCCGGCTGGACGCCGAGGTTCGTCGACAGGAAGGTCGGCGAGCGGGTCTACAAGGAGCTGCTGCGCTTCATCACCGAGATGCGGGACATGCCCTCGCACCCGGCGCGCGGCGCGCTCGACCGCTTCCTCACCGACTTCGCCTCCGACCTCCAGTCCGACACCGACACGCGCGCGCGTATCGAGCGGCTCAAGGGCGAGGTGCTGCGCCGCGGCGAGGTCCAGGACCTGATCGCCTCCGCCTGGACGGCCGTACGATCCATGATCGTCGCGGCGGCCGAGGACGAGCGCAGCGAGCTGCGCCTGCGGGTCCGCGCCTCGCTGCTGTCCCTGGGCGCCCGGATGGCCGAGGACTCCAAGACGCAGGGCAAGGTCGACTCCTGGGTCGAGGGCTCGGCGGTCTACGTGGTGACGACCTACCGCAAGGAGATCACCTCCCTGATCACCGACACCGTCGCCGGCTGGGACGCCGAGCACACCACTCGCAAGATCGAGGCCCACATCGGCCGCGACCTCCAGTTCATCCGCATCAACGGCACGGTGGTGGGGTCGCTCGCGGGAGTGGTGATCTATGCGGTGACGCGGGCCATGGGGGCATAGGGTCCGGGCGACGGACGGGACGGGGCCTTCGGGCCCCGTCGTCGCGTCCCGCCTGGCGCGTGGGGTCCGGGCTTGGCCCGGTCGGACGTCACCCGGGCGTGATCCACGCGGTTCGGGGGAACTCGCATGGCGTTCCGCTCGTCGTGGAGGGAGCCCATGGCCACCGCCGAGGCCGAGACCGGCCGTACCGTGACCACCGCCATTCCCGCCCGCCTGGACCGCCTTCCGTGGTCGCGCTGGCACTGGACGATCGTCGTCGGTCTCGGCACCGTGTGGATCCTCGACGGTCTGGAGGTCACGGTCGTCGGCAACATCGCCAGCCGCCTGTCCGAGCCCGGCAGCGGCCTGTCGATCAGCTCCGCACAGGTCACGGGAACCGCGGCCGCCCTCTATGTGGCGGGCGCCTGCGTCGGCGCCCTCTTCTGGGGCCGCCTGACCGACCGCTACGGCCGCAAGAGGCTCTTCATGATCACCCTCGCGGTGTATCTGGCGGCCACCGCCCTGACCGCGGCCTCCTTCGAGGCCTGGTGGTTCTTCCTCTTCCGCTTTCTGACCGGCTTCGGCATCGGCGGCGAGTACGCGGCCATCAACTCCGCGATCGACGAACTGATCCCCGCCGCGTACCGCGGGCGCGTCGACCTGATCATCAACGGCAGCTTCTGGGTGGGCGCCGTCGGCGGTTCCCTGCTGTCGATCCTCGCCCTGAACACCGGCATCCTGGCCGCCGACGTGGGCTGGCGGCTGACGTTCGCGCTCGGCGCCGTCCTCGCCCTGGTGATCCTCCTCGTCCGCAGGCACGTCCCGGAGAGCCCGCGCTGGCTGCTGATCCACGGCAGGGACCGGGAGGCGGAGGAGGTGGTGACCGACATCGAAGGCCGGATCGAATGCGAGCGGGGCGAGCCGCTGCCCGAACCGCAGGGCGAGATCACCATCCACCAGCGCCGCAGCGTGAGCTTCGTCGAGATCGGCCGCACGGTCTTCGCCGACTACCGCAGGCGCGCCGTCCTCGGTTTCTCCCTCTTCATCGGCCAGGCCTTCCTCTACAACGCCATCACCTTCGGCTTCGGCGCGATCCTGACCAAGTTCTTCCACGTCCCCTCGGACCACACCGGCTACTACTTCGCCGTCATCGCGGCGGGCAACTTCCTGGGCCCGCTGCTGCTGGGCCGCCTCTTCGACACGGTCGGCCGCCGGGTGATGATCTCCTCCACCTACCTGCTGTCCGGCCTGCTCCTGTTCGGCACGGCCTGGCTGTTCGGCCGCGGCACGCTGAGCGCCGGCACGCTGACGGCCTGCTGGTGCGTGGTCCTGTTCTTCGCCTCGGCCGGCGCCTCCAGCGCCTACCTGACGGTCTCCGAGATCTTCCCGATGGAGACCCGGGCGATGTCCATCGCTTTCTTCTACGCCCTCGGCACCGCGGCCGGCGGTATCAGCGGCCCGCTCCTCTTCGCCGACCTCACCAGCACCGGCAGGGTCGGCGACACGGTCCTCGCCTTCCAGATCGGCGCCGCCCTGATGTGCGCGGCGGGTCTGGTCGCCGCCTTCCTCGCGGTCAAGGCCGAACGCCGTTCCCTGGAGGACATCGCCACACCGCTGACGGCGGTGCAGGCACCGGAGGCGGAGGCGTTGCCCTAGCCGGTACGGCCTCTTACGGCCACGCGGGGCGGAAACTCGCGGACTCGCACAACCCTTCGACGAGGTGGGTGGTCATGCATGCATCACGTTGATAACTGATGTCACCGAGGTGAACATGAAGTTCCGTCGTTCTCTGACTCTCGCGGCGGCGACGGCCGCCATGGCCCCGGCCGTACTTCTCGCAGCCCCGGGCGCGTATGCGACGGACGGCGCCTCGCCCGCGAGCACGACGACGGTCACCACCGCCGCCGGGGACGATTCCTCATCGACCGAGGGGGACTCGACCCAGCCTCCGGGGGACACGAACCCGCCCGCAGGGGACACGAACCCGACTGGTGACACGAACCCGACTGGTGATACGAACGACGGCACCGGCCCGGGTGGGCCCGGCTCCGCCGAAGACAGCGACGAGAAGGCCGGTGCCGGTACCGGCGCGGACGGTTCGGCCGGCGAAGGCCAGGGCGGCTCGGCCGGTGAGGACAACGCGGGCAAGGGCGGGGAGAACGCTGCCGAGGACCCCTCCAAGCCCGGCTCGGACGGCCCGAAGGGCGAGGACGAGCCAACCGGTAACTGGTGCAGTCCCTACGGCGACAACGACGAGCTGTTCACCCACATCAGCGACAAGCCGCAGGAGGTTGTCGCCGGCAGCGGGTTCCACGCCTTCAACTACTACGTGATAAACGGGGACGATCAGGACATCAAGAACCTTGAACTCCACATCAGCGCCTGGACAAAAGTCCGCTTTGGGGCCCCTGAGACCGAGTACAAGTACGTCACCTTCCAGTACAGGGACCCGGCCACTGGGAAGTGGTCGGACATCGAACTGGACCAGCGGGGCGGCGGCAGTTTCACCACCGTTGATATCGCGGCCCACCAGACCTTGAACTTCGACCTGCGCCTGAGCGTGGCCGGTGACGCCCCGACCGGACTTGGCTTCATGAACTTCTTCAGCAGGTACCCCAAGGAAAACGGCGGCTACTGCTACTCCTACACGGACGTCACCGACATCGACAGCGAGTTCAACATCTGGGCGGCCGGCACCGGCCCGGGCAACCCGCCCGGGACCGAACCCGGGACGACGCCCGGGACCGAGCCCGGGACCAAATCCGGGAACAAGCCCCAGGGCGGCAGGAACGAGAACACGCCGACGCCCACTGCCACTGCCACTGCCACCAACGGGACGACCCCGAACGGCCACCTGGCCCAGACCGGCGCCGGTTCCGCCCTCCCCGCGATCGCCCTGGCCGGCGGCCTCGCGGTCTGCACCGGTGTAGGCGCGGTGTACGCAGTCCGCCGACGCAAGGCCATGGGCGGCGCCGGCACCACGGCCTGACGCACGACGAGGGGAACGCGGTACGGACACACGGGCGGGGTCTTACCGCCGGCCGCCCCGGCGGCCGCACCGGCCTCATCGGAGGAACCGGCCGGCCGTCTCGGCGCCGGAGGGTCAGCCGCCGTAGAAGTACCGCTTGCCCTTCTCGATGAAGTGGGACGCGTAGACCCGGCCGAGGACGGGCTTCCCGCGGTACATGCCCACATAGCGCCGCCCGCTGTCGACCACCACCGGCCGGGCCATGCAGGCGAACTCGTTGCGCTGCTGCTCCTCCGCCCACCGCACGGCGGCCGGGTCGACGTTCTCGCTGACCAGGACGGGGAAGGCGGCGACCCCGGTCTGGAGGCCCACGGGCAGCCCGCCCTTGGTGTCCTTGGCGTACTTCAGGACTCCGTAGGTGAAGTCCCTGATGGCGCCCACCGTGATCTCGGGGACCGCCGCGGCCACCGTGAACAGGTGCAGATTCGTGGCCATCCAGCGCATCCGGAAGTCGGAACGGCGTCCCACGAGCACGGGCATCCCGTGCCAGTCCTCCCACCGGGTGCCGCAACCGTCGGCCCGCAGCCGGCCCTCCAGGGCGGCGAGGTAGGCCCCCGCCTCCGACTGCTGCTGCCCGAACCCCTGTTCATACATGGGCGGGATCCTATGCCTGCCGTGACGTGGCCCGTCAGGCTCCTGTCGTCGAGCCCGGCCTGACGATCATCAGGACCGTCACGGCGGCCCACAACAGGTTGAACTGGCCGGTGAACATGGCGAGTCGAACGGTGGCCCTGGGGCTGAGGGTGGGGGCGGCGGCCGTGGGGGCGGTGACGGTGGTGGTGGTCGTCGCGGCGCCGCCGTCCCCGCCGTCAGTGCCGTCGGTGCCCTCTGCCACCCGCCGTTCCTCCAAGGCCTCGGCCATGGCGGTCTGCCGGGGCAGCACCAGCGCGACGAGGACGACGGCGGCGAGCGCGGTGAGGACGATCGACACGATCAGCCAGGTGTCGCCGAGCACGCCCATGTTCTTGGCCGTGGCGAACCCGAACACCGGGACGGCGACCCCGACGACGGCGTAGACCCGGCAGATGCGCAGCAGCAACAGCACGGTCTCCACTGCCCGCGGGTCCTCGGGCGAAGCCAGGGCCCGGCGCGCGGCGGGCGGGAACATGCTGGCGGCGACGGTGACGGGCCCGATGGCGATGATCGCGGCCAGGACGTGCACGGCGAGAAGGAACTTGGTCACGCCCCGACGCTAGACACCGGGCCGATCTTGAAGAAGTGGCGAGAGTGACAGGGATCAACGGATTCCCGCCGCCACCACCGCCGCCACCACCTCCGGCGCGGACGATCGGCGGCCCTGCCCACCCCTCCGGGTGGCCGGGCCTAGCGGGCGTCCCGCCGGTCGGCCACGGCCCAGGAGGCGAGGGCGACCGCGCCCGCGACCGTGAACACGGACGGCCAGGCACCCACCTTCTTGGCCAGCGGATGCGATCCCGCGAAGGCGGCGACGTAGGCGGCGGTGAGCGCCCCTGCCGCCTTCCCGCCGGCCCGCTGCCGCCACTGCCACGCTGACGCGGCCCCGGCGACCGCCAGCACGGCCCCGCCCAACTCCCGCTTCCCGGTCCACCGGGCCACGCCGTACCCACCGACGAGCCCACTCGCGGCGACCACCGCCGCAGGAACCCTGGCCATCACTGCCTCCCGCACTCGTAGGACAAACCAGGCTAACCCGCACGTCAGGCGGTGGACCGACGGGGGCCTGCCGTCCATGCCGAGTGATGAGACGCAGGTCACGTCAATCGCCCCGGCGGGGTCCGTCACACATCGCGGACCGGGCCCGTCGTAGGTGTGTAAGCGAAATCAAGCGAAGCAGCATGAAGCAGCACGAAGCAGAACGAACTCTTACAAGGAGCCCAGGATGGAAGCTCGTCTCAACCTCTTCGGCAACGCCCTCGCGGCCAAGTTCCTCCGCCAGATCAACGCCGCGGGCAAGACCGTGTCGGACTCGCCCCTCCCGGCCTCGACCCAGGAACTGGTGAAGATCCGCGCCAGCCAGATCAACGGCTGCGCTTTCTGCCTAGACATGCACACCAAGGACGCCGCCCACGCCGGCGAGACGGCCGTACGCCTCAACATGGTCGCCGCCTGGCGCGAGGCCAAGGTCTTCACCGAGGCCGAGCGCGCCGCCCTGGAACTGGCGGAGCAGGGCACCCGCCTCGCCGACGCCGCGGGCGGTGTCACCGACGAGGCCTGGGCCAACGCCGCCAAGCACTACGACGAGGACCAACTGGCGGCCCTGGTCACCCTCATCGCCATGATCAACGCCTACAACCGCCTGAACGTCATCGTCCAGCAGCCCGCGGGCGACTACGAACCGGGCATGTTCGGCTGACCCGGAACCCGGGGCTCCGCCGACCGCGACGGCTCGCCCGCCGACCTCGTCGGCCCGCTCGTCGGCCTCAACGGCCCGCCCGAGGACCCGTCGAGCCGGCCTGAGACCCTTTCCCCATGACCACACCACCAGACGGACTGCCCCGCTACCGGGTCCTGACCGGCCCGGACGACGCCTCGTTCTGCCGCCGTGTGAGCGAGGCGCTCGACCTCGGCTACCGACTCCACGAAGGCCCGGCCCTCACCTTCAACGGCGAGAACGTCATCGTCGCCCAGGCGGTGGTCTGGCCGACGGGGCCGGAGGAGCGGGGATAGGGACGTCCGCGCCCGGGCGGCCCGAGAGTCACGCCCGGGCCGTGCGGCCGGTGCCGGGGCCGGTCAGACGACCACCCCGGCTCTCTTGTACGAACGCAGCAACAGCGCCGCCTCCGCCCCCGTCACTCCGTCCAGTTCCGCGAACACCCGCGTGGTGAAGTCGTGCACGTCCTGGGCCGAGCGGTGGCTGGAGTAGCCGAGAACGTTCGCCCGGCCGGTGGTGATGACCAGGTGCCGTACGTCGGATTCACGAGCCAGGCGGCGTACGGCCATGTCCAGCGCGCGGTGTTCGACGGAGAGCCGGAAACGGGCCTCGACGGGGAAGCCGAGCACACCGGGCTCGGCATGCAGGCGCAGGTGCAGCACGTGCGAGTCCATGAGCCGGGCGAGCCTGCGCCGGGCCGTGGTCTCGCTCACGCACAGCTCGCGGGCGAGCCGGGCCATAGGGATGCGCGCGTCCCGTTCGAGCAGATCCACCAGATGGCGGTCGAGCTCGTCGACGACCAGCGGCTCGGGCAGGGCGCCGCCCTCGGCGACGCGACGGCGCGACGGTGTCGGCTCCTGGCGGTACGGGTCCCAGTCGTTGGCGGTCAGCAGGAGCCGCAGGACCACCGCCGTGTGCACGTCGGTGACACCGGGAATGCCGGCGATCGATCCGTCCACCGTGGTCAGGAGCTGCTCGGGACCCGGCACGAGGACCTCGGCCAGCACCTCGGGCGAGCCGGTGGCCACGTCCACGGAGCGTGTGTCCGGACGGCGCGCGAGCGCGAGGGCCACCGCGTGCAACTTCCCGGGCGCGCAGCGCACCGCCAGCTCCACGACCAGTCCCTCGCCCAGGTACTCGGGCACCAGGAACGCCGTGAACCGCACCAGGCCGGAACCGATCAGCCGGTCCAGCCGGCGTGCCACGGTGCGCTCGTGCACCTCGAGGCGGCCCGCCACATCCGCCCAAGCGGCCCTGGGGTCGCGGGCCAGCAGCCGGAGGATGGCGTGGTCCAGCGCGTCCAGGGCCGACGGCGCCGCTTCACCGGACTTGCCTGAATCCGCCAATGATCACCTCTCACATGCTTGTTTCCACTGAATATCCAGGGAGTCATTGCCGAGACTAAGTCGTTCGGGCGACCTTGAGTGGCACTTTCCGCCAGCCACTTTCCGTGAACAGGTGCGGCTTCCATGAACGACACCCCGATCCTCGCCCCTTCACCCGCGAGACCCGCCCTCCGCCCGACCCCGGTCGCCGCGGTGATCGTCTCCCTGGTCCTGGTGGAGCTGTCCAGCGGCATCACCCAGGGCTTTCTGGGCCCGCTGCTGAAGGGGCTCACCACCACCCTGCACGTGAGCGTCGCCGAGCTGAACTGGATCAGCATCGCGAACCTGCTCTCCAGCGTCGCCTTCACGCCCATCCTGTCCCGTCTGGGCGATCTGCACGGCCACCGTCGCGTGCTGCGCTGGAACCTGGGCATCGTGCTGATGGGCTCGGTCCTGGTGGGGCTGAGCCGGTCGTTCGGGCTGCTGCTCGCGGGACAGGTGCTCCAAGGCGCGTTCGCCGGGTTCTTCCCGCTGCTCGTCGGCATCCTGCGCAACCGGCGCACCGCCGCCGAGAGCCGGCGCGGCATCAGCCTCATGGTGGCCGCGCTGGTCGGCGGGCTCGCGCTGGGCACGGTGAGCAGCGGCCTGATCGCGGAGTACGTGGCGGCGCCGACCGCCGCGCTGTGGGTGCCCGCCGCAGCGGTGGGCCTCGCCCTCGCGGTGACCTGGCCGTTGCTGCCGGAGACCGAGGAACGGCCGGGCGGCTCCGCGGACTGGCTCGGCGCCGGGCTGCTGTGCGTGGGGCTCGTCGCCATCACGCTGGGGCTCGGGCAGGGCGGAGCGCCCGGCTGGGAGTGGACCTCGGCGAGGACGCTGAGCTGTCTGGCCGGCGGTGTGCTGGTGACGGCCGTGTGGGTGCTGGCCGAACTGCGGACCGCGGCGCCCGTCATGGACGTACGCCTGTTCCGGCGCCGCAACGTCGTCGTGGTCGCGATCGTCACCCTGACCTTCAGCTCCTGCATGCTCGGTCTGCTGGTCGCCAACCCTGTGTTCCTGAGCACCTCGCGCGCCGAGGCGGGCTACGGGCTCGGGCTCACGCCGCTGGCCACCGCGTTCGCGCTGCTGCCGAACATGCTGGCGCTCGTGCTCGGCGCCCTGGTCGCGCCCGCCGTCGCCGCACGGCTCTCCGACCGGCGGACCCTGCTCGCGGGCTCGCTGCTGATGGCTGCCGGAAACCTCGCCGTGTACGTCTCCCACAGCAGCCTCGTGCCCTACCTGACCTGCACCGCCGTCGTCGGTCTCGGCAGCGGGCTGCTCCAGCACTCCACCCGGACCCTCGCCGTCGAGGCCGTACCGCACGACCAGACCTCGGTGGGCTCCGGCATCAACGAACTCCTCATCAACGTCGGCGGCTCGCTCGGCGCCGCCGTGGTGCTCTCCGTCTTCGCCGCCGAGACCGCCGCGGGCAGGTCGCTGCCCGCCGTCACCGCCTACACCCACGCCTGGGCGATCTGCGCCGCCGTGTCCCTGGCGGGCGCGCTCGTCTCCCTGCTCTACCGCCGCCCCGCGAAGGAGGCCCAGTGATCAGCGCCCAGCTGAAGGAACGGTGCCGGGACACCGTCACCCGCGCGCAGGACCAGGTCCTCGCGCTCAGCCACAGCCTGCACGCCGAGCCGGAACTCGCCTACGAGGAGCACCGGTCCGCCAGGAAGATCGCCGACCTGGCCGAGGGCGCGGGCTTCGCGGTCGAACGGGGCGTGTGCGGCCTGCCGACCGCGTTCACCGCGACCGCCGGCTCGGGGGACCTGGTCATCGGGATCTGTGCCGAGTACGACGCGCTGCCCGGCATCGGCCACGCCTGCGGCCACAACGTCAACGGCGCCGCCGCCGTCACCGCCGCCCTCGCGCTCGCCTCCGTCGCCGACGACATCGGCGTCACCGTCAAACTCCTCGGCACACCCGCCGAGGAGTACGGCGGCGGCAAGGCCGACATGCTGCGCGAAGGGGCCTTCGACGACGTGGCGGCGGCGATGATGGCACACGCCGCGCCCACCGACGCCATCGGCATGACCTCGCTCGCCATCAGCAGCTGGAAGGTCGCGTACACCGGTCGTACGGCGCACGCGGCGGCGATGCCGCACCGCGGGGTGAACGCCGCCGACGCGATGATGATCGCGCAGGTCGCGATCAGCGCCTACCGGCAGCAGATGACGCCCGGCGCGGTCGTCTCCGGCATCGTCACCTCCGGCGGCGAGGCACCCAACGTCATCCCCGGCCGTACGACGGCGGACTACGACTGCCGCGCCGAGACGATCGAGGAACTGCGGGAGCTCCAGGTCCGGGTGCGCGCCTGTTTCGAGGCGGGGGCACTGGCGACGGGCGCCGAGCTGGCGCTCGAAACGGTCGGCAACGACTACGCCGATCTGCGGCAGGACCTGGACATGTGCGCGCTGTACCGCGAGGCGGCGGTCGACCTCGGCCGCACCGTGCCGCCGCGCGACCCCCGGCTGCGCGGCGGGTCGACGGACATGGGCAACATCTCGCAGACCGTGCCGTCCATCCACCCCATGATCGGCTACGACTGCGGTGACGCGATCATGCACAACCCCGATTTCACGCGATACGGCACGACCGCGAGCGCGGACCTCGCCGTCCTGGACGGCGGGCTCGCCATGGCATGGACGGCGCTGGGCCTCGCGACCGACGAGGGGCAGCGGAGCCGGTTGCTGAAGCGGCTGGCGGAGCGCGGCCGTCGCTAGCTCCGGTGGTCTTCAGGCCTTGAGACGGGGATCGGGCTGCTTCGTGACGGGTGTCAGTGAGGGGACCTGCCGGTAGAAGATGTCGATGTCCACCTCTTCGCCGCCGACGGTCAGGGTGTCCCAGGCCCCGCTCGCGAGCAGGGCGCGGACGGTTTCGGGCTTCAGTTTCCGCAGGTGGTCGCGGAGGGCCGCGTCGTCCGGCATGCCCGGGACCCGCGGTGAGAGACGGTCGCGGATCTCCCGCAGCCGTTCCATGAAGGCGTCGATGTCCGCCTCGTTCGCCTTGTCCGCCCCGCCGTCCGGAACCTCAGGTACGGCCGCCTCGATGCTCTGCGCGATCGTGTCCTTGATCGCGCAGGTGTCGCCGTGTTCGTCGGTGGTCACCATCGCGTTCCACGCACGGCTCTTGTGCCGGTACTGGAGCATCGACATCGCCGCCTCGTGACGGACGAAGTCGGCGTCGCGGAAGGCCTTCCCCCGCCAGGCGTTGCTGAGGGAGCGCGCGAGCGAAATGGCCGACGCGAGCCCGCTGTTGAGCCCGCGTCCCGGCCAGAAGTGGATCGCGTTGGCGGCGTCCCCGAGCAGGAAGCCGTACGTCCCCGGAGTGGCGGGCGTCGGGGAGTGGAGCCGGGCGGTGAAGCGCGGCCGCTGCACCATGTCCAGCCGGAACCCGGTGACGGCGCTCAGGTTCCCCTCGGTGACGCCGAAGAGGACGAGGCCCTCCAGCACGCGCTTCCACAGGGCCGAACCCTTGACCAGGGCGGGCAGGAACAGCGTGCCGTGCGTCGAGCAGCGGAAGTCCCCTTCCTCGTTGCGGCCCATGAGACAGGGCCGCGAGGCGACACACTGCTCGAACACGTGCCGGACGGGGTCGACCCCGATCACCTCCTGGGCCTCGGCGTCGGTGAGGCGCATGTTCAGGAAGCCCTCGCCGCGCAGGGAGTTCAGAAGGAAGCGGTTCTGCGCCACCGTCAGCAGGACGGCCATGGGGTCCGGCAGGTCGGACTTCACCCGCAGCCCCAGCACGACGTCCTGGACGTGCTGCCCCTTCAGGGAGTAGATCGACGCGTCGGGAGCGCCGAACTTGTCGCTGAAGTGATCCCGGGTCCGCGAGCGGCCGCCCTCGCAGATGGCGAGCACGTGGTCCTTGACCACCGTCTCGCGCTGCTCGGTCGCGTCGAAGCGGGTGGGAACGAGCCGGATCCGGTCGGACTTCTCGTTCGCCATCTCCAGGAGTACGTCCTCGACGTAGGCGATCCGGATGTTCCGCGGGCCATAGCCCTGTACGGAGTCCGGACCGGCCGGCCACATCTCGGTGTACGCGCCGGCGCCGAACAAGCGCTCCTGGACCTTCTCGGGGAGGTTCAGGTACTGGCGGCTCTGGACGGTCACGACCTGCTGCCGCCGGACGTTGCCCTGTGTCTCGTTCTTCCAGACGACCCGCGAGCCGTCCTGGGTCCAGCGGCCGTCGTAGACGGTGATGGCCACGCGCCGCCCCATCAGATGCTCCAGCAGCAGGGCGAAGCTCAGCCCCACGGGACCGCCGCCCGAGAGGGTGACGTTCAGGACCGGGCCCGGCGCGGCGGCCGTGAGCGGGTTCGGCACATCCGTGATCGTCTCCATCGCCTCGGGGATCTCGAAGCAGAAGACCTCGTCGCCGATGGTGATCTCGTCGCCGGACGCGAGGACGTGGGACGTCACCTGCTTCCCGTTGACCAGCGTCCCGTTGCGGCTTCCCCGGTCGTACAGGACGTACCGGTCGGCCTCCCGCAGTACTTCCGCGTGCAGACGCGAGGCCCGCCCACTGGCGATCACGACACTGCTGTCACCGCTGCGGCCGAAGGTGACCGGAGTGACGCCGACGGAGAACCGCCGCCCGGCCAGAGGCCCCACACGCCCGGTGATCGAAGCCGGCATGGCCACTCCCCCCTTGGATCTGTCCGTACTGGCCGTAAGGCGGTCGTGGCCAGGACACCGACCGACTCGAATCAACAGCTCGGCACAGACAGCCGTGTTCCCCCCACGCCCGTTGCCCCAGCCCCCAACAGGTGGGTTCCAGGTTCGCGCCACGGTCGCCCCCGCGCAAGGCCGTAGGACGGGAAGTTGCAGATCAGGCGTGGTGTGGCGGGAGGGGCGCGGGGGACTCAGGGGGCGGATTGGAAGAGGCCGCGCCGCGAGGGCGAGGCCCTGACGGTCTCGGCTCGGTTCGGCGGCTGCCCGGCCCCGAGCGGCCCGGCAGCCGACCGAGGGCAGGCGGGGTGCCCGGTCCGTTGCGACGTCACGTCTGCCTCAAGGCGTCCGGAGCGGGCTCTGCGTCGCACTCGGCCGGCGGGTTCAGCAGTTGGGCGATGTCGCGGGCGGCGGCGACGACCTGCTCATTGCTCGCCTCCAGGCCCTGGGCCGCGAAGAAGGCGAGGTTGACGCTGAACAGGGCCATGCGGATGCGCAGTGCCTCCTCCACGGAGGCGTCCGGGCCGGTGAGGGCGTCGAAAAGGGCGGTCAGCCGCTCGAAGACGTTCTCCCGGCCGGGATGCAGTTCCTTGACGACGTGCTGGTTGGCGAAGGCGAACCGCACAGCCTGCAGGCCCTGCCGAGAGACCAGGTCGATCATCCGGTCGATGGTCTGCGCGCGCAGTCGCGGGCCGGGAGGCTGCGTACGGGCCCAGTCGACGAGTTCGTCCAGGGCCGCCAGATGCTCGGTGAACAGCGAGCGGACGATGTCCTCCTTGCCGTTGAAGTGGTAGTACAGGGCCGCCTTGGTGATGCCCAGGCGCTCGGCGATCTCTCGCAGGGAGGTGGCTTCGTAGCCTTGTGCGGCGAACAGTTCCAGGGCCACCTTGCGGATCTCGGCCTTGGTGTCGCTGCCTCGCCGGTGTCCTGCGCCCGCCATTTTCATCCGCCTTCTTCCGGTGGTGCCGCGTCCGACCGATCTTCGTCGCCGGGGGTCTCGCTTGCAAGCTTACCGCCCGGCAAGTAAGTTACTTAACGGCCGGTAGGTGACGCCGTGACGTCGAAGCAGGCTTCTCCCCGTGCACCGTCCGTCCCGCGCAGGCGCTGCGGGGCGGGCGTGCCGCGTGCGGTCCGCTACCCGCCAGCACTCCCGTTCCCAAGAAAGGCACTGCCATGGCGTCGACCGCAGCCAACCCCGACCAGGAGTCACCGCCCCGGTTCACCCACCGCGAGATCATGGTGACGATGAGCGGCCTGGTCATCGCGCTGCTGCTGGCCATGCTCGACAACATGATCGTGGCTCCCGCCCTGCCCACGATCGTGGGCGACCTGGGCGGGCTCAACCACCTGGCATGGGTGACCACCGGCTACGTCCTGGCCTCCACCGTCGCCACCCCGATCTGGGGCAAGCTCGGCGACCTGCTCGGCCGAAGGATCACCTTCCTGTCCTCCATCGTGATCTTCCTGCTCGGCTCGGCGCTGTGCGGCATGTCGCAGAACATGGGTGAGCTGGTCGGCTTCCGCGCTCTGCAGGGCCTCGGTGCCGGCGGCCTGATGGTGGGCGTCATGGCGGTGGTGGCCGAGATCGTGCCGCCGCGTGAACGCGGCAAGTACCAGGGCGTGATGATGGCCGTGATGCCGGTCGCCATGATCGGCGGACCGCTGGCCGGCGGCTTCATCACCGACCACCTCAGCTGGCGCTGGGCCTTCTACGTCAACCTGCCGCTGGGCGTCGTCGCCCTGGTGGTGTGCTGGTTCACCCTGGCCAAGCTGCCGCGTGGCACCGGCCGGGTGCGCATCGACTGGACCGGGGCGGCCCTGCTCACCGTCTGGATCACCGCGCTGGTCCTGATCACCAGCTGGGGCGGCAACGAGTACGACTGGACCTCGGCGACGATCATCGGCCTGGCGGTGGTGACCGTGGCGGCCTTCGTCGCCTTCGTGTTCGTCGAACGCCGCGCCGCCGAGCCGATCATGCCGCTGGCGGTCTTCGGCAACCGTGACTTCTCCCTGGCCGGGGCGCTCAGCTTCATCGTCGGCTTCGCCCTCTTCGGCGGGGTGACCTTCCTGCCGCAGTTCCAGCAGTTCGTGCAGGGCTCCTCCGCCACCAACAGCGGCCTGCTGCTGATGCCGATGATGCTCGCCTCGATGGCGCTCTCGCTGGCCGGCGGCGCCATGATCAGCCGCACCGGCCGCTACCGCGCCTGGCCGATCGCCGGCACTGTCCTGATGGCCGCCGGACTGGCCCTGTTCGCCACCATGGACACCGGCACCTCCCGCACCGTCACCTCGCTGTACATGGTCGTCCTCGGCGCCGGCATGGGCTGCCTGATGCAGACCACCATGCTGATCGCCCAGAACAACGCCCCGCTGAAGGACATGGGCGCCGCCACCGGTGCCGCGACCTTCCTCCGCAACATGGGCGGCTCCCTGGGCGTCTCCCTGCTGGGCTCGGTCTACGCCTCCACCCTCACCGACTCCGTCGTCTCCCACGGCGGTATGGCGACCGGTTCCGGCGGCTCGGCCGCGGTGTCGCAGATGACGCCGGAGGCTCTCAGGAACCTGCCCGAGGCAGCCCGGCAGGTGTTCCAGCAGGCCGTCACCGACGGCGTCAGCTCCGTATTCACCTGGGGCGCGGTGGTGGCCGGCGTGGGCCTGCTGATCGCCGTGCTCATCCGCCAGGTGCCGCTGCGGGGCTTCGAGGCACCGGCCCCCGCCGACGCCTCCGGCAAGTCCGGAGCAGCCCAGGACGACCAGGGGGCCACCGAGAAAGCCCCAGCCGGCAGCTGACGACCCACCGCCTCCCCTCTCCGCTCGGGGACGAGCAGGAGAGGGGACTGCCCCTCCCCGTCAGGGGACGGCCGGGGATGGGGGCGGCGCCCGGGCCGGTCCATTACGGACCGGCCCGGGCGGATCCGTCGTGTACTCCAGGAGGCGGGACAGGCGGTGTAGCTACGGTGGTTCAGCCGATCCGGAGTCAGTACTGCTGCTCGATGCTGATCGCGGCGGTGTCCCCGGCGGTGTCCATGCTCAGCGTTGCCTCGCCGAGGTCGAGGTCTTCGACCTGCATGCCGTCCTTGCCGAGCATGGCGGGCAGCTTGGCCTGGATCCAGGTGCGGACCTTGGCGTTGTCGATGCCGTCGAGGCCGGCGGATGTGATGCAGTCGGTGAAGACGGCGACCTGGTCGGCGGAGCTGCCCTTGGGAATGCCGACGGCGTTGCAGGACAGGCTGAGGATCCCTCGGTGGGTGTCGGTGATGGCGTGGGCGACGAAGGAGGGGGCGCTGGTGGCGCCCTTGGCTTCGCCGAACCAGTCGCGGGTGGGCGGCAGGCCGGCGATGCTCTCCTTGGCGCCCTGCTTCTCCCAGATGACGCCGTAACTGGTCATCTTGTCGACCCAGGGGGCAATGTTGCCGCCGAGGGTGGAGGTCGTGGTCCCGGCGAGATCGCCGGCCTTGACGTCTTTCTCCTCGGCAGTCGGCTTCGGCGACGCGGTGCCAGTCGGCGCGATGCTTTTGGCGGAGCTGGTGGTGTCGTCGCTCTTATCGTCTCCGTCGCCGACGACCGCGCCGATGATGCCGATCACGACGAACAGAGCGAAGACACCGAGGCAGCCGACTCCGACGATCTTGCCCGCACTGCGCTTCTTCGGCGGCGGGGGCATGGGTGCCCCTGGCTGCTGCGGGCCACCCCAACCGGGCTGCTGGGGCTGTTGCGAGTACTGCTGGCTCATTGGTTCCCCTGGGACATGTTTTGCGTGTTGCCCCTGTGGGACTGGTGAAGAACATGTGCAGTTGCCCTGAAACGGTGAAAGTCACCTGATCGTGACCATACTTGCCGGTGGGTGGGCATCTGCTCGCCGTGCGCGCACCGGAAGTCCGACCTAGAGGAAGCCCTCTGCCTCATAGTCGGGCAGTGGGGGTTGCCGGGCGTGGTTGCAGACCGGGAGCAGGGGCGCGGTTGCGGGTTGTTTTCTCGGTTCACGCGAGATCGGCCGAGGCATGTAGCGGAGCCGATGCAGGACTACCTGAACGCGCTCCGGCACAGGTGCCCGCCCCACCGCGGGCTGGACATGAGCCTCGTACGCGTGCCGCTGGTGGTGCTCGTCCTGGAGCGAATCCGAGCGGTCACCTTCCTCTTCCGTGGGTCCAACCGGCTCACCCCCTAGACGGCCGCTGGAGGCGTCCCACGGCACGGGCCCATGTCTCGTGCCGTGGGGCATGTACGGACACGCTCGACAGGGCCTTGGTCTGTCCAACCGGGCACGTTGGTGACTTGATCTTCTAGCTGCCAGAGCGAGAACTCCCAGCCGGCGAGGTGGTCGATCAGGCCCGGGCGTATCGGCGGATCGCTTTGTGAGGGCCCCATCCCGACTGGCGAGGTGCGGAAGTGGAGGTCTGGGCCTCCCGATACTTGGTCGCCTCGGGGTGTGGTGGCCCTCTGTCGCCGCTGGACGTGCATCAGGCCCTGCTGCGTGATCAGGCGGGCGGGAGTGTCTCTCAGCATGCCGAAAAGTCTGACCCATCGGTTACTCGGGGACGGCGTGCACCAGCCACAAACCTCGTCCATGCCCTGACCGATACGGTGAGATGGGGATGCCCGGGCTGCTTGGAGTCCCGCACGAGCACGCCGGACGGGACGAAAGCGGCCTCTACGCACTCGGTCCCGCTGCCGCCGCTGTAGGAGGACTTGAACCAGTGCACTTCCGCCGACGTCACCATCAAGGCTCCCTGTTAATCCGGTCGATGAGCTCAGCAGAGGACTCGAAGTCGAGTGCCTGGGCGCTGAGGTATTCGAACGCCAACCTATAACGCTCCAGTTCCTGCGGCTTCTCCATGAAGAGGCCGCCGCCGATCAGGTCCACGTACACCACGTCCAGTTCGGGAGCCTGCCCGCGCAGGACAGCGAAGCTGCCGACCGCTGCTGCGTGCGCACCGCGTTCGAACGGCAGCACCTGGACGGTGACGTGCGGTCGTTGGGACACGGCGATCAGGTGTTCCAACTGCTGCCGCATCACGTCTCGGCCGCCCACCAGCCGTCGGATCGCCGCTTCGTCGATCACACACCAGATGTGAGGAGGCGCGTCTCGGTCCAGCAACTCCTGACGCTTCATGCGGATGTCCACCATGTGCTGCACCTCGCGCTCTTCGCATTGCACTTCAGAAGCGCGGTGTACGGCTTCGGCATATGCGCGTGTTTGCAACAGGCCAGGCACGTACATACAGGCGTAGTGGTCTTCGCGTACGACCTCGTCTTCCAGGGTGAGCATGAGGTTCATTGACTCGGGGATGGGGTCGGCTAGAGACCGCCACCACCCCTGGATCTTGGCGCCTTTGGCCAGCTCCACCAGAGCCGCACGTTCCTCGTCCGTGGCACCGTACTCACGGCAAAGGGCGTCAACGGCCGGCCATTTCACCGTCCCTTCCTTCGTTTCGTAGCGGCTGAGTGTCGCCTTCGAGATGCCGACGCGAGCGCCTGCCTCCTCCAGTGTCAGTCCCTTCAGCTCTCGGAGTCGACGTAGGTCGGCTCCCAGTTGGCGCCTACGGGTAGTTGGTCCAACTGCCATGCTCACGGCCCTTTCCTGTTGCTGCGGTAGATCGTTGTCGGCCCTCAGGAGAGGCGGCAAGGTGGTGTGCGCCGGGGCGCGTTGCGCGCCCTCGCGCTCCTCTTGGCCAGAGATGAGAGTTCCATTTCGTAACTCTCACTGCGACTCTTGGTTGTCATGTTGTCACTGAGCGCGCCGGGCGCCATCGACAGTGTGAGTGAAGAGGCGGAGTACGTCATGGAGTGCACCGGATGTATGCCGAAAAAGGCGTGGGAGCTGCCGTTTCTAGCCGAGGCGGAAGAAGTTGCGGTCCTGCGGCGCATGTTGCGGCTCCACTTGGAGCTTTGGGGCCTGCAGGAAGTCAGCGAAGCTGCCCAGCTGTGCGTGAGCGAGCTCGTCGCCAACGTCATTAAGCACGTAGGGCCCGCCACCCCGACCACGCTCGCCGTCTTCATGAACGGCTCCCACTTGCGCATCGAAGTCCATGATCCCGACCCCCGAGCCCTCCCAGTCCTGGCGGACGCGGACTCAAACGCTGAGACGGGACGAGGTGTTGCTCTCATTGACGCCATCACCGACCGTTGGGGCGTCGACCTCACAGCCGGACGCAAGGCCACGTGGTGTGAGCTGCGCACGAGTCTCGCTGCGGACGACGGGCACACCACAGGGCCTCGTATGGCACGAGCTGCGCACGTGCTCGGGCACTACACCGAGGTGCCGAAGCTGCCGCAAGGCTCCCGGCTCAGTCGGCTGGGGACGGTAGTGGCGGAGGAGACGGCGATCAATGTGATCGCCGATCTCCTCCACTGGCTCGGCGCTCATGGCCGGGACCCGGACGAGGTACTGGAGCGAGCTCAGGCGCACTTCCAAGCCGAGGCCGAACCGGCCGACTTTTAGCGGAGCTGTGGATCAACTCGCCGTGATGGCCGAGTACGTCCACGCGTCCGCCGGGAGATCGTGCTGCAAGCGCCAGGTGATCGCCATCGGCTTGCTTCCCGTGTGGGACTGGTACGTCGCCGGGCCGAGGAGCATCCAGGGCTCGGATTTGCCTATGTCGGTGTTCTTGTAGCGCCGCATGAACAGCAGGACGTGGCTGCCGCGCTGCTCGTGCTGCCGGTAACGCAGCCCGGTTCGGGAGCTCTCGGCCGTTGAGTTCTGCGACTCCCAGTGGAAGAGCGTCGGGCTCAACGCGTAGTCCTTGTACCGGACGGTGGGTGAGAAGTCCCTCTCGTTCTTCTCCAACGTGATCAGCAGGGCGTCCGTCTGGAGCGCCTCGGTCCACTGGACACCCTGTGCGAAGGAGCGGGGCATCTGCCCACCGAAGCGGGCCACACCGAGAGCGGCGAGGATTTCCGAGCGGTTGTAGGCACTGTGAACCTTCAGCGGGACCTGGCTGAGGCGGCCGGAGAGCGGGATGGGGATGTGGTCGGCCTGCTCGATGACGTGTGACAGGACTTGTCTCAGCTCATCTCGGAACGTCTGCTGAGACCGAAGGGATGCAAGACCCTCTTGGAAGCTGGTGAAGCCTCCTGCGTTGTCCTACAAGTTGAAGAACAGCATGCGGGCGTACGACTGATCGTTCCGGTCCAGTTCCTCGTACGGTGGAGCACCGTCCTGGAGGAGGCGGAGGTAGGCGTCCGCGCGCTCAGGGTCGTCCACGTGGAGGAAGGCGTGGACCCGCTTGAGCAGTGCGGCTTCCTCAGCCGGCGCGGGCTCCTCGATCAGATTGGCACGGCGCAGCACGGTCGTCCAGGAGTTCTCGCTCTTGTAGAGCTCCTTGATCTCCCGGCGGCTCTCCCGAAGATAGTCGGCGAGGCGTGGCGTGCCGTAGGCCTGGACCTCCTTCACCAACGTCCTGACGGTGGAGTTCACTTGGGTGCGGATGTTGTCGAGGACGAGATCCTTGGACTTGCCCTCCAGGATGATCTGGCAGCCGGACGGCAGTTGTGGGAAGTCGTGCTCGATGTGATCGATGAGCCGGTTCCGCGAGAGGTTGGTCAGTGCCCGGAACTGCTCCTCGAAGCGGAAATCCGCCCTGTGTTGTCCGATGAAGTCGAGAACCGTGAGCACCGGCTTCGTCTCGGTGCGCCTCAGCCCCCGGCCCAGTTGCTGGAGGAAGACGGTGGCGCTGTTGGTGGGGCGGAGGAGGAGCAGCGTGTCGACGTCGGGGATGTCGAGGCCCTCGTTGAACAGGTCGACGGAGAAGATCACTTGGAGGTTTCCGCCGCGCAGTTCAGACAATGCCTGGGCGCGAATGTCAGTGGGTGAGTCGCTGTCGAGCGCCACGGCTTTGAAACCGGCCTCGCGGAAGAAGTCCGCCATGAAGCGCGCGTGTGCCTTGGTCACACAGAAGCCGAGCGCGCGCATGGCTCCCGGGTTGGAGACCTTGTCCCGGATCTGCTTGACCACGATCCGGGCACGGGCGTGATTGCCCGTGTAGAGGTTGCCGAGCTCCTGGTCGGCATACGTACCCCTCTGCCAACCCAGGTTCGTCAGATCGGTGCCGTCAGGGATACCGAAGTAGTGGAAGGGGCACAGTAGGTCGTTTTCCAGGGCTTCCCACAGCCGCATCTCGGCGGTGATCCGGCCCTCGAAGAACTCGTCCTGGACGTTGAGCCCGTCCATCCGCTCGGGGGTCGCCGTCAGACCGAGGAGTTCCTTCGGCGTGAAGTGGTCGATGACCCGCCTGTACGTCGTCGCGGTGGCGTGATGGAACTCGTCGATGACGATGATGTCGAAATGATCGGGGGCCAGCTGCTCCAAGCGCTGCACGTTGAGAGATTGGACGCTGGCGAAGACGTGGTTCCAGTCGCGCGGGTCTTGCCCCGCGTGCAGCAGCTCTCCGAAGGACGCGTCGTCCAGCACCTCTCGGTAGGTACGCAGAGACTGCTTGAGGATCTCCTTGCGGTGGGCCACGAACAGCAGCCTCGGCCGGTTGCCGTCCGACTCCTTGCACAGGCTGCGGTAGTCCAGGGCGGCCATCACTGTCTTCCCGGTACCGGTCGCCGCGACCAGCAGGTTCCGGTGCCGCCCACGGAGCTCCCGCTCGACGGTGAGCCGCTCCAGCATGTCCCGCTGGTGCGGGAAGGGACGTACCTGGAGACCGGAGAGGTTGATCTTCAGGTCGGTGCTGGATCTGGTGCCACTCGCCTGGGCCAGCGCTCCATCGAGGCGTTCGCCGTGGAGATCGGGGTCGTACGTCTCGAAGGCGCTGTCGTTCCAGTACGCGTCGAACGTCGCCTCGAACTTGTTCAGTACCGCGGGTGTGGCGACGGACGATAGCCGTACGTTCCACTCCAAGCCGTCGAGCAGTGCGGCCCTGGACAGGTTCGAGCTGCCGACGTAGGCGGTGTCGAAGCCCGTCTTGCGCCGGAACAGCCAGGCTTTGGCGTGTAGGCGGGTGGAGCGTATCTCGTAGTTGACCTTGACGGTCGCGCCGAAGTCCCGCACCAGCCGGTCGAGCGCGTGACGGTCGGTGGCCCCCATGTACGTGGTCGTGATGACCCGAATCTGTACGCCGCGCTCCTTGGCGGCGCGAAGAGCGTCCTCCAGGACCCGGATGCCGTACCACTTCACGAACGCGCAGAGCAGGTCGATGCGGTCCGCGGTCGCGAGCTCGGCGCGCAGCTCGGCACCGAGGCTGAGGTCCTCCGGCGAGTTCGTGAGCAACGAGGTCTCGGACAGCGGGGTGAGGGGGCGGATCGCGTAGGCCCCCGGCGCCTCCCGCTTGGCGAGGGCGAGCAATTGGCGGGGACCGTCGACGACCGTGCTGATGGGCTCGACGTCGGTCTGACCGGTGGCCAGAGATTCCAGGACCTTGTTGACGAAGGGGACTCGCTGATCGGAGGGGAGCTGGTTGAGAGTGCGGGCGACCACCTCACCGACATGCCGGGCCAAAACGTGAGGCGAGGACTCCTTGCTGACCTCGGCGTCGATGGCCTTCCACCCCATGGCCTCGAGCTGCCCCAGCTCGTCGTGCACGTCCTCAGTGATCAGCTTCTCGTACACGCCGGCGATGGGCTGTTCCAGGTCCTGTGCCTTTGCCACCTTGCCCCCGATCAACGTTTATGGCTCCGTTCTAACAGGACTTACTGACAGCAAGTCTTCGGCACCGCCCGAGCTCCCACGCAGGATGGTGCCCGTTCCGCTTACTTCACCTTGCCGGTGAAGATCGCGCTCTCTGATTCCATGTCGGGAGACACTTCGACCTGGATGACCTTCTCTCCCTTGGGGAGCTCGCAGCCCCACGGCACGTTAATAGACCTTCCGGCGAGGAGCTTGGTGTCGGGGCCTCCGCCGAGGCTGTGATCGCTGTCGAAGATCGATTCGCTGCCGTGCCCATCCTCGCCGTAGGAGCAGTTGACGGTGAGTCCGGTGGTGTCGAGGGTCTTCCTGCCCCCGTTCTTGACCTTGACGGTGAACTGCACGTAGTTGGTGTTCTCGGGGGACGCGTACTCGCCGGACACGGACCGCTGGAACCTGGAAAGGCTGACGGCCACATCGTTCTCGTAGGTGACAGTGTCGGTAAGGGCGAAGACGTCATCGCTCTCGTCCTCATCCGCGAACTCGTCCGTGGAATCCATCGTGTTGTCGGCCGTCGTGTCAGTGCCGCTCGCTGTTTCTGTGACGGTGACGGTGGGTGCAGCTCTGGTGCCGCTACTTCCAGTGGCGCCAGCCGTGATGGCGGCGGAGACGGCCGCGGCAACGACGGCTGCGGCCGCGGCGATGATGGCTGTCCGGTGCTTCTTTGCCTGCGGCTGCGGGACGGGCGGCATGGGCGGCCCGTAGCTCGGCATAGGTGGCGGCGTGATCCTGTCGCTCATGGTCCCCCCAGGGAATTGATTGAGTGACGAATCTTCTCGTGGCTGCGGAGACTTGTGGAGATCATGTGATGGAATCGTGTCCATGGCGAGAGCGGGGATCCACTGTTCGGTGGGCGGATCGGGAGGCAACTGGCGGCCTGAGTGCTCGAACCGGGTGCCATAGGTCGGGTGAGTGAACGTCCGCTGATGCTTGCGCTGCCCGAAGCTCAGGCGCCTGGCACCAGCCAATGGCACAGCAGATCAGCGATGGGTGATGTGGACGGAACGACCCGGCTAGGCCGCTCGCCACACCGTCATGTCCATGGTTATGAAGCCGATCTCCGGCATCGCGGTCGACTTCACCTGGAGTACGAGCAGTGCGATGTCACCGGAAGGGTGCTTGACGCAGATCTCGCTGCCGCCCGCCGCCGCGGCCAGCAGGACGCGGCGATCGTCGGCGTGGTCGGTGTCGTAGGCCGAGAGTGCAAGACGGCAGTCGTCCAAGGAGGCCCCGGGATCGCCGGGCAGCAGGGCCAGCGCGCTGGTGTCGCTTTCCAGTTCGCAGCCGACTTCCTTGCAGTCGAAGCGGATGTCCCCCTTGCGGCCGCTGCGCTCGACCCCCTCCTTGATGTTCAGTGAGTTCTTCCGATTCAGGAATATGCCGGGGTACGGGAGGGCCTTCGGCGGCTCGGGTGCGGCGGAGGAGGGGTCCGACAGTCCTGGTGCCCGGTTGTCGGCCTCCGAGGCCGGCGTGGCTGCCGGTGAGGATGATGAGGACGCCGAGGACCGTGCGGACGTTTTCGGAGGGGGCGTCGAGGACGCGGCCGTCTCCCAGTCGCGGAGCCGGTTCACCGTGTTCATGGCCGTCCAGGTCAGGCCGGCCAGCAGTAGCGCGCCCGTCGTCACGGATGCGATCGCGATCAGGGCGGTGCGACGTCTGCGGGTGCGTTGTTCTTCCGGGTTGAGAGGCATCGGCGGACGCGGCCATGTGGGCTGTGGGGCCGGGACGGCCGGCTGCGGCCAGCCGGCCGACGGCAGCGTGTATCCCTGGGTGGGGTTGGGGACCGGGGGCGGGACCGTCACCTCCGGTCCCGCGATCTCCCGCCAGACGGCCGGTCCGCCGCCCGCGTCGGCGTCCTTGCCCAGCCGTTGGCGGCACCATTCGACGACCTCCGCCGGGGTGGGGCGTTCCTCCGGATCGGTGGCCAGGCACCGGGCGAGCAGCGGACGGAGCTTCTCGGGCAGGAGGGAGAGGTCGGGTTCCTCGTTGACGATCCGGTACAGCACGATGACCGCCGGCCCGGTCCCGTACAACGGCTCGCCCAGGGCCGCGAACGCCGCCGTCTGGCCGAGCGCGAAGATGTCGGTCGCCGCCGTGAGCTCGCCCGCGGACGCCTGTTCGGGAGCCATGAACGACGGTGTGCCGATGGCGGCCCCCGTGGTGGTGTGCGAGGTGACGTCCGAGGCCAGCGAGATGCCGAAGTCGATCACGCGCGGACCGTCGGCGGCCAGCAGCACGTTCGACGGCTTCAGGTCCCGGTGCACGATGCCCGCGCCGTGGATGGCCTGCAGTGCCTCGGCCACCCCCGCCATCAGCCACAGCACCGCCGGAACCGGCAGCGGTCCGCGCCGGGCGACGGCCTCGGTGAGGGACGGGCCCGGTACGTACAGCGTGGCCAGCCAGGGGGGTACGCCGTCCGCGGCGGCGTCGATCAGCTCGGCGGTGTACGCGCCCCGGACCCGTCGGGCGGCGGCTATCTCCCGGCGGAACCGTCGTCGGAAGGCCGGGTCGTCGGCCAGTTCCGGGCGGACCACCTTGATCGCCACCGGTCGGCCGCCCTGCGTGTGCGACAGGTAGACCCGGCCCATGCCACCGGCGCCGAGCCGGGCGGCGAGGCGGTAACCGGCCACCATGGGAGGGTCGTCCGGTTGCAGCGGCTGGAACACCTCAGTCGCGCCCGCATTGTTCATCGGCCGTCGTCCCCCCGATCCCCGGATCCCTCGATCCGATGAGTCGACCAACAGGCAGCACTTTAAGGCGTGTTGCGGAGACCGTGATCAGGGGCGGTCGTCAGGGCCGTTGGGGGAGCGGATCGAGGCGGGACCCGGACCGGCGGGTCCGTGGGCGTACTCGGCGAGAATGCGCCACGCCGACGGTCACCTTCGGTGGTACGCCTTGTTGGCGATGCGCCACCCGCCCTCGGCCTGGACCAGCAGGAAGATGTCGGTGAAGGTGTCCGGGCCGTGCCGGAGGGTCATGGACGCGGTGGCGATGGTGCCGTGGACGTCGACGGTGTCGACGCGGCGGGTGCGGGTCGGTTCGTCGGCGGCCGGGCGGCCGTCGAAGAGCGCGCAGTACTCGTCCAGGCGCCAGGACACGAACGCGCCGTCCCGGATGCCCTCGATGTGGGCGGTGGGCAGGAACGCGTCGCGGAAGTGGGTGGGGTCGCCGGTGGCGTGGCCGCGGATGTAGAGGCGCAGTGGTTCGAGCACGGTGTCGTCCACGGCGGGGACCGTGGCGGCCACGGCGATGTCGGCCTCCGGGCCGGCAGGGGTGCCGGCCAGGTCGGCCGCGCTGCGCAGGGGGCTGTTCGACGCCGTGGCCAGCAGCGCCATGTCCTTGGCCAGTGCGCCGATCGTGAACTCGGCCGGGGCCGGGGCCGGGGCCGGGGCCGGGGTCGGCTCGTCGGCGAGGAGGAAGGTCCGCTTGCGACCGACGAGCCCGCCGAGTTGGCCGAGTTCGAGGACGTCCAGCGCCTGGGCTCGGGGCAGGTTCAGGGCGTCGGCCTGCCGCAGTGAGTCGCGCAGGGCGAGGACGGCGCCGGCGAGGCTGCTGTTGGCGACCAGCTTGAGCGCGGCGGCGGTGGCGGCGTTGTCGACGGGGAGCACGGTGCCGAGCGCTCGCAGTACCGCCTGGACCCGATCGAGCGCCTCCCGGTCGCCCGCGGCGAGGATCCGCAGGGTGCCCGCGGCGACGGCGGGCACGGAGCCGAGTACGGGCGCGTGGACGTAGGACGGGCCGAGCCGGCGGGCCAGTGCCGAGGCCTCGGCGGGGGCGATGGTGCTGGTGTTCAGCACGACCGTGTCCGGTCGCAGTGAGGGGCGGATGCGGTCGACGACCTGCCGGCACGCCCGGGCGTCGAACAGCGCCAGGAGTGCGATGTCCGCCTTCGCCACGGCGTCGTTCGGGTCGTGGGCCGTCTCGACGGTCGCCGCGACATGGCGGCCGGACCGTGTCCAGCCGACGACGTCCCAGTCAAGGCCGGTGAGTCGGGTGGCGATCGCGGCGCCCATGCGGCCCAGGCCGAGCACGGCGACGGTGTGCGGTGTGGTCATGCGTCCGAGCGTGGGGCACCGGAAGGGATGCGGCAAGCGCAGATCTGGCAGGGGTGCCCTGCCGGATCCGCATGCCGGCGGGCATACTTGCGGGTCATGGCGCTCACTTCATGGCGGACCTTCGTGACGGTGTGCCGGCTCGGGTCGTTGTCCGCGGCGGCCGACGAGCTCGGCTACACGCAGTCGGCCGTCTCCCGGCAGATCGCCGGGCTGGAGCGCGAGTTCGGGCTGCCGCTGGTGGAACGGCATGCGCGTGGCGTGCGTCCGACGCCCGCCGGAGAGGTGTTCCGCCATCACGCGACGGCCGCGCTCACCGAGGCCGACCGGGCGGTTCGTGCCGTGCGGGACCTGCGTGACGGTGCGCCGGGCCGGCCACTGGCCGTCGGTGCGACGCCGTCCCTGGCCGCCGGAATCGTGCCCGTGGCGATACGCCGCCTGCTGGACACGTCCGGACCCGTCCGGTGGAGCCTGTCGCCCGGACTGAGCCTGGAGCTGTACGACCGTGTGGTCGCGGGCGACCTGGACGTCGCCGTGGTCACCGACGCGCCACCGGGGCTGCCCAACGACCCGCGTCTCGAACGGCGGTTCCTGGGCATGGACGAGATGGCCGTCGTGCTGCCCGTCGGCCACCCGCTGGCCGGGTGCGGTCCGGTACCTGTTCAGGCGCTGGCCGACCAGACCTGGGTGGAGGACAACGAGGGCTCGGCGGCGCTGCTGCGCCAGCACGCCGCCCGCGCCGGGGTGACCGCCCGCATCGACCTCGCCGCGGCCGACCTGCCCGGCAAGCTGGCCCTGGTCGCGACCGGCCACGCCATCGCGCTGATACCCGGGGTGCTGGCCGGCGCGCTGCGGACCGACGTCACCGCGGTGGCCCTCGTGGATCCCCCGGCCCGCGGCATCTACACGATCACTCCGCGCCGCGACCCGCACCCTTGCTCAGCGCCCCTGCTCGACCGGCTCGTGACGGCCTTCGCGGCCGGCCCCCGCCCAAGCCGGGCACGGGGCGGCTGAGACGGACGCCCACGGAGTACCGGACGGCTGAGACGGACGCCGACGAACGGGACTGGATCCGCTCGCTTCCCGCCCGCTCAGACGGTTCCGGCAGGTTCGGCGGGCTCGGCAGGTTCGGCGGGCTCGGCGGGTTTGGTCACCCCATGGCACTGCCCGTACGCCTGCCCCGACCCGCACCAGCACAGCGCCCCCCGCTGCGGCGGCCAGGTGACCGCGCGGCCCCGGGCCGCCAGGGTCGTCGCGTACTGGGGCAGCAGGGCCGGGTCGGACGGGGAGGCGGCCTCCGAGGCGGCGAAGGCCTCGTAGGAGGGGACCGTGCCCGTGACGATGCCCAGGTTGGGGGTGCCGGAGGAGGACAGTTCGCGCAGGGACGCCTCTATCGTCGCCAAGTGGGTCTCGTGGGACGGGTATTCGGGCGTGAGGCCGGCGTAGGCCGTGAGGAGTTCCGACAGTTCCTCCGCCGGCCAGTGCAGGACCGCCACCGGGAAGGGGCGGGAGAGGGCCGCGCGGTAGGCGCCGAGTTCGGCGCGGAGGCGGGTGATCTCCGCTTGCAGTTCGGCCGGGTTCTCCGAGCCGAGGGACCAGACGCGTTTCGGGTCGTGGAGCTCGTCCAGGGGGACCGGGGAGGTGTGAAGGGTGTCGGCCAGCATGTCCCAGTCGTCGTGGACCGCGCCCAGCATGCGGCGGACGCGGTGGCGGCCGAAGAGGAGGGGGTGGGTGGCGTGCGGGGGCTCCTGGGCCTCCGCGAGAAGCAGTTCCACGCCCTGGGTGAACGTCTCGTGCGCTGCTTCGAGTTCGTCGTGGGTCTCCAGGGACTCCGCGACGATCACCCAGGGGGCCGGGTCGCGGGGCGCCGCGGAACGGACGCCGTCGATGATCGCTCTCGCCTCCGCCTCGTGGCCGTACTCCCAGAGGTTGGCGGCTTTGAGGGCCCGGACCAGGTGGGGGTTCTCCAGGTCGGCGGGGGAGGACAGCAGGCGGTCGTACAGGGTCGTCGCGGCAGGGCGGTCGCCGGACAGTTCCCGGTGGGCCGCGGCCTGGAGGAGGAGGGCCTCGGCGTCCTCGGGGTACAGATCTGCGGTCCGCTCGAGGCGGGCCGCTTCGGTGGCGTGGTCGGCGTCTTCGGCGGGCGTGGCGGGGCGCATGGGGGACACCGTACTGCCGGACAGTGACAAACGTGAGGTATCTGCAGGCCAGGGGACCCAGGGGAGCCGGGGAATCCCACCCCCGGGGCCAACCCGCGTCCGTACGCCCCGCCCTGTGCCCGCACCCCCTTCGCGTGCCCTGTGCCCGCATCCCCTTCGCGTGCCCTCACCCCCGTGCCCTCACCCCCGTGCCCTCACTCCCGCTCCCGCGACACCCCCACGCTCACCGCGCCCACCAGTGCCAGCCCCGCCGACACCGCCATCGCCGCGTCGGCGCCCCGTGCCAGGCTGCCCGTCGCGGTCGCGAGGGCGATGGTCAGGGCGACTCCGGCGCAGGAGCCGATGTAACGGAGGGTCTGCTGGGCGCCGGAGCCCAACGCGGCGCGGTCCGGCGGGACCGACTCCACCGACAGCAGGGGCAGCGCGGCGTTCAGCAGGCCGCTGCCCGCGCCGCTCACCAGCAGGCCCGGCAGCATCCGGAGCCAGGAGCCGGAGCCGATCGCGCCGAGCATCGTGAGGACGCCGGCCGCGTGGAGGACGAAGCCCAGGACCAGTTGCCGGCGCGGCGTCACCCGTCCCGCCAGGCGCTTGGCCTGGAGGGCCACCGTGAAGCCCGTGCCGGACCACAGCAGCAACAGCCAGGCGGTGGTCATCGGCGACATTTCCAGCGTCTGCTGGAGCAGTGCGGGCAGGAAGCTGAAGAGGCCGATCACCGCCAGGCCGGTGAACAGGCCGCCCGCCGAGGAGGCCAGGAAGCGGGGGCGGCGCAGCAGGGACAGATCGATCATCGGTGTGCCGGTACGGCGCTCCAGCAGCGCGAAGACCCCGAGCAGGGCCACGGCCGCCGCGAGCAGCAGTCCCACGGGCGCCCGCAGCCAGCCGTCCCGGCCCAGGGTCAGGGCGGCCACGAGGGCCACCAGGGCCAACCCGAAGGTGAGCGCGCCGAGGATGTCCGGCCTGCCGCCCCTCGGCGCGCGGGACTCCGACAAGGTTCGGGTGCCGAGCGCGGCCGCGACCAGGGCGGCGGCGCCGAGGACGGCGTAGGCCGCCCGCCAGTTCGGCAGGGCGCCCGTGACCAGCGGGCCGACCGCTATGCCGCCGCTCACGAAGGCGCCCCAGACGCCGGTCGCGTGGAGCCGCCCGCGCGGGGTGGGGAAGGCGTGCACGAGCAGGCCCAGGCTGCTGGCCAGCAGGGCCGCGCTCGCCGCACCCTGGGCGATGCGGGCCAGCGTGAACTGCCAGGTCGTCGTGGCCAGGGCGCCCAGCACGGTGGTCAGTCCCAGGGTCAGGGTGCCGGCGAGGAAGACGCGGCGGCGCCCGTAGTCGTCGGCCAGGCTGCCGGCGATCAGGAGGAGGGCGGCCAGGCCCAGCGGGGTGCCGTTGAGCAGCCATGCCTGGGCGGAGAGCGGGGTGTGCAGGGCGGCCGCGGTGCCGGGGAGGGTGATGATCGGCGCCGTGTACGTCATCAGGGCCACGGTGGTGGCCGCGCTGGTCACGGCCAGGGTGGCCCGGGGGTTCGGGGGCCCGTCCCGGCGCCTGGGGCGTGGGGCGGCGGTGCGGGTGGTGGTACCCGCTGCCGCGGAGGTCGCGGTGGAGGCCGTGGGGGAGTTCAGCCCGGTCATGGGCCCGTCCTTCCGGGGGCTGGGCGGAGAAGGGGTTCAGGCAAGTTCGGTCATTGAACCGACCTGCTCCTGAACCGTAACACCCTCAGTTCGTTCATTGAACCAAGTCCTCGGAAAGTGGCTACAGTGGACGCATGGCACTGGGCAAGGACTACGCGACGCAGGAGTGCTCGATCGCCCGCGCGCTGGAGATCATCGGGGAGCGCTGGACGCTGCTGGTCGTCCGCGACGCGCTCTACGGCGTCCGGCGCTACAACGACTTCCTGGTCCACCTCGGCATCCCCCGCGCGGTCCTCGCCGCCCGCCTCCAGACGCTGACGGCGGAGGGGATCCTGGAGAAGCGGCGGTACCAGGACTCGCCGCCCCGGTACGAGTACGTCGTCACCGAGCGCGGGATCGCGCTGTGGCCGACCCTGCGGGCGCTCGGCCTGTGGGGGCGCGAGCACTTCACCGAGGTCCGGCTGCGCTACTTCCGGCACGCGGAGTGCGGCACCGAACTCGGGCCGTACGGCGAATGCCCCTCCTGCGCAACCGTCGTACCGGTCGAGGACGTCCTCATGGAACCGGGACCCGGACTCGATACGGACCCGGCGGATCCGGTCAGCCGGGCGCTGCTCAAGCCGAGGCGGCTGCTGCAACCGCTCGAGATCGATCCGGTATAACGGGCTGCACGCCGCTATGGTGAGCCGGATGCCGCCCGCCGCCCGCCGATGACCGGCAACCGGCAACCGGCAACCGGCAACCGGCAACCGGCACCAGCGCACCGCAACGCACGCTCACGGGGAGGGAGTCGACGTGATCCGCAGTCGCGTCGCCACGCGCCCCGCCGTCGTGCCGCTGCGCCTGTCCCTCCTCCTGCCCCTGCTGCTGCTTCCGGTCGTCCTGTTCGACACCGGCGGTCTGCCCGGGGCCGTGGCCGTCGCGCTCGCCGCGACCGCCGCGGCCGGTTCCGCGCTCGTCGTCTGCGCGGTGCTCGCCTCCCGCTGCGCGCCCGCCGTGCCGCCCACCCGGGTGCGTACGGCCATCCGGGACCGGGACCGCCGTACGGCCTTCCTGCCGCAGCGCGATCCCGACGCCGCGGGCCGGCCGCGGCCCCGGGCACCCGGGCGCGCCCTTCCGGCGACCACCGTGCAGGGCACCGCACACCTCACCTGACCCTGCGCGGGTCGTCATGCCGTCATCCCCGTACGCCATTCCCGTACGCCTGGCACGACGAGACCCCCGGAGGGCTCACCCATGTCCGTTTTCGCCGGCCTGGTCGAGCGGCTCGCCGAGCTGCTCCAGCCGCTGTTCCACGCCTCCGCGGCCGCCGCCGCGATCGTCCTGTTCACCGCGCTCGTACGACTCCTCCTCCACCCCCTTTCCCGGGCCGCCGCACGCGGGCAGAAGGCGCGGTCCGCGTTGCAGCCGCGGATCGGCGAGCTGCGGAGGAAATACCGGAAGGACCCCGAGAAGCTGCAGAAAGCCGTGCTGGAGCTGCACGCCGAGGAGAAGGTGTCGCCGCTGTCGGGCTGCCTGCCCAGCCTGCTGCAGATGCCCGCCTTCTTCCTGCTGTACCACCTGTTCTCGACACCGGCCGCGGACGGCGACGGGCTGCTCGGCCACCGGCTGCTGGCCGCGCCGCTCGGCGGGCGGTGGGCCGACGCCCTGGCCGGGGACGGCGTGTTCGGGGCGGCCGGAGCGGTGTACCTGGGGCTGTTCGCGGTGGTGGCCGTCATCGCCGCGTTCAACTTCATCCGGGCGAAGAAGTCCCTGGACACGACCGATGTGGCAGGCCTGAGCGGCGGCGCCGCGGGCGCGGTCGGCAAGGCCGTGCCGTACATGTCCTTCTTCACCCTGGTCACCGTGGCGGTGGTGCCGCTGGCCGCCGCGCTGTACGTGGTGACCAGCACGGCGTGGAGCGCGGCCGAGCGGGTCCTGCTGTACCGGTGAGCGCGCCGGAGCGGCCGTCCTGCCCGGCGGGCCTACGGTCCAGTACGTGAACGCGCTCTTGCGGAGTGGAGGTTGACCTTGGACGATCGACCAGTCCTCCGATGGTTGCGTCTGCCGCACCCAGGTCGCCCTCATCGGCCGGGCGCCCGCGATCGAGGGAGTTGACACATGAAGCTGCTGCGAGTCGGTACGGCGGGTGCGGAGCGGCCCGCGCTGCTGGACGCGACCGGGGTCCTGCGGGACCTGTCGGGCGTCGTCCCGGACATCGACGGCGCTCTGCTCGCCGACGACGCGGCACTCGGCCGGATCCGGGACGCCGCCGCGGCGGGGGAACTGCCCGCGCTGGAAGGGGCCGGGCCGGACGCGGCCGCGTCGCGGATCGGGCCGCCGCTCGCGCGGATCGGCAAGATCGTGTGCATCGGGCTGAACTACCACGACCACGCCCGTGAGACCGGCGCCGAGCCGCCCGCCGAGCCGGTGATCTTCTTCAAGGCGCCGGACACCGTCGTCGGGCCGAACGACACCGTGCTCGTGCCGCGCGGCGCCGCCAAGACCGACTGGGAGGTGGAGCTGGCGGTCGTCATCGGCCGTACGGCCCGCTACCTGGAGTCCCCCGAGGAGGCGCTCGCGCACGTCGCCGGCTACGCGGTGGCGCACGACGTCTCCGAGCGGGAGTTCCAGATCGAGCGCGGCGGGACCTGGGACAAGGGCAAGAACTGCGAGACGTTCAACCCGTTCGGGCCCTGGCTGGTCACCGCCGACGAGGTCCCCGACCCGCAGGCGCTGCCGCTGCGCCTGTGGGTCAACGGCGAGCTGAGGCAGAACGGGACGACCGCCGACCAGATCTTCCCCGTCGCCGAAGTCGTGCGCTATGTCAGCCAGTTCATGACCCTGTACCCCGGTGACGTCATCAACACCGGTACGCCGGCCGGGGTGGCCCTGGGGCAGCCCGAGCCGAAGCCGTACCTGCGGGCCGGGGACGTGGTCGAGCTGGAGATCGAGGGGCTGGGACGGCAGCGGCAGGAGCTCAAGGACGCGTAGGCGCTCCGGCGGCGGGGCCGGGAAACCGCGCCCGTCGGCGGGGCCGGGAGACCGCGCGCGGTCTCGGGCCCGCGGCGCCGTCGTGGCTCGCCGTGCCCGCGCGGCGGAGCCGCATACCGGCACCATCGGCACGGCCCCGTGCCCGTGGCCCGGTCCGCTCACGCCAGCAGGGAGGCAAGCCTGCGCCACTCCTCCCTCGGCAGGGCGTCGCGCGGGCCGTCGGCGACCACCTGGAGTGCCACGTGGTCGGCGCCCGCCGCGTGGAACGCCTCGATCCGCTCGCGGATCCGGGACTCCTCGCCCCAGGCGAACACCGCGTCGATCAGACGGTCGCTGCCGCCACCGGTGACGTCGGATTCGGCGAAGCCGAGGCGCAGGAAGTTGTCGGTGTAGTTCGGCAGCTCCAGATAGGGGGCGAGGTACCCGCGGGCCACGGCGCGGGCGCGGGCCGGGTCGGTCTCCAGGACGACCTTGAACTCCGGTGCCAGCAGCGTCGTCCCGCCCAGGATCTCGCGGGCCTGCGCGGTGTGGTCCGGAGTGACCAGGTACGGGATCGCGCCGGCCGCCCGGTCCCGGGCGAGCCGGAGCATCCTGGGGCCGAGGGCGGCCAGGACCCGGCGCCCGGCGGGCACGCCGCCCTCGCCGGACCGGTCGAGCTCGTCGAGCCGGTCCAGGTAGCCGACCATCGTCGAGTACGGCTTCCGGTACTGCTGCACGCGCGGGCCGTGGCTCACGCCGAGGCCGAGCACGAACCGGCCGGGGTGGGCGGCCTCCAGCGCGGTGAACTCCGCCGCGGTCCCGGCGGCGTCCTGCTGCCAGACGCTCTGGATGCTGGTGGCGACGACGATCCGCCCGGTCGCCTCGATCAGCGGGGCGGCGTTGCGGGCGGTGCTGTTGCCGCCCAGCCAGACGGCTCCGTAGCCGAGCTCCTCCAACTCGGCGGCGGCCTCGTCGAGTTCGGCGCGCCGGGCCGCGTTCTCCGAGCGGAGTCCGATGCTCCAGATGCCGTACCGGCCGATGGTCTCCGGCAAGGGGCGCGCGGGGCCTGTGGTGTCGCTCATCGGTTCCGATCCCTCCGGACGGGGGTTGCTGTGCCTTGATCGTCACGCGTCCGGCAGGCCCCGGCCGGAGGGCGTCCCGGGCCCATTCCCGGCTTCCCCCGAGCGCACTAACCTTGATCTTGCGTGACGGACTCCGGCAGGGGGATCGCCCGGAGCGGAGGACCGTGCGTGACCGCGACCCTGAGGATCCGTCGTGTCGCAGAGGACGCGACCGGCGACTGGACGACCGGCGCATACCTCGGCCTCGTCGCCGTTCTGGGGATCCTGGCATCGGCCGAGGGCCTGGGCCTGGTGGACACCGACTCGACGGCCCGGTTCCTGGCCGTCATCCTCTGCATGCCCTGGACGCTCCTGGTGGCCGCCGTGGTGTGGCTGAACGACGGCTTCTACTGGTTGCTGGGCCACAACTTCTTCGCCGACTCCCCGGCCTGGCTCTTCGAACCGCTCTGGACGGTGTTCTGGACGGTGGCGGCCCTGGCGAACGCCAGGACCATCGCCGCACTGTCCCGTTCGGTCTCCCGGCGGCCCGGCGTCTCACCCTTCCTGGTCCCGATGAGCCTGCTGGCGATCGTCAGCCTGATCGCGCTGCTCTGGCGCCTCTGAACCCGTGACCGGGCGGGTGGGCCGTCGGTGATCCTCGCGGTCCCTCACCCCTCGCCCAGGAACCGCTCCAGTGCCTCCACCACCATCCGGTGGTCATCGAGCTGCGGCAGGCCGGAGACCGTCACCGTGCCGATCACGCCCGCGCCCTCGACGTGGAGCGGGAACGAGCCGCCGTGGGCCGCGTACAGGTCCGGGTCCAGGCGGGAGGAGGCCTCGAAGGTCGTGCCCTTGGCCCGGAAACGGGCGCCGACCAGGTAGGAGGCGCAGCCGTAGCGCTCCACCACGCGGCGTTTGCGGGCGATCCAGGCGTCGTTGTCGGGGGTCGAGCCGGGCAGGGCCGCGTGGAAGAGCTGCTGGCCCGCGCGGTGGATGTCGACGGCGACCGGGGCCCGGCGCTCCCGCGCCAGTTCCACCAGCAGCGAGCCCAGCGCCCAGGCGTCGTCGTGCGTGAAGCGGGGGAGGACCAGACGGCGTTCCTGCGCCTCCAGGTCCTCGATGCTCGGGGTGGTCTCGGAGGTCGGGCGCACGTCGTTCGTCACAGCCGCACCGCCACGCCGTCGCGGGCCGAGCGGCGGGCCGCCTCCAGGACGTCGAGGGCGTCGGCGGCCTCCCGGGCGGTCACCGGGTTGGGGGCGCCGTCGCGGAGGGCGGCGGCCACGGCCGCGTAGTACGCCGGGTAGTCGCCGGGCAGGGTCGGTACGGGTCGGCCGCCGCCGGTCAGCGGGGACTCTCCGGAACCGATGCGGCCCCACAGTGACTCGTCCTCGGCGCCCCAGCCCTCGGTGCCCGGGCGGGTGCCTTCCCGCAGGGCGGCCTCCTGCGGGTCCAGGCCGTACTTCACGTAGCCCGTCCGGGAGCCCAGCACCCGGAAGCGGGGGCCGAGTTGGGCGGCCGTCGCGGAGACGTAGAGGTGGGAGCGGACCCCGTTGGCGTGGGTGAGCGCGATGAAGGTGTCGTCGTCCGCCTCGGCGCCCGCACGGCGCACCACCGCCTCGGCGTACACCTGGGTGGCCGGGCCGAACAGCACCAGGGCCTGGTCGACCACGTGGCTGCCGAGGTCGTAGAGCAGACCTCCGATCTCCGCGGGGTCGCCGGACTCGCGCCAGCCGCCCTTCGGCTGCGGACGCCAGCGCTCGAAACGGGACTCGAAGCGCCATACGTCGCCCAGCTCGCCCTCGGCGATCATCCGGCGCAGGGTGAGGAAGTCGTTGTCCCAGCGGCGGTTCTGGAAGACGGACAGGAGCAGTCCGCGCTCGTCGGCCAGGGCGGCGAGGTCACGGGCCTCGGCCGCCGTCCCGGCGATCGGCTTGTCCACGACCACCGGCAGGCCCGCCTTCAGGGCGGCCGTGGCGAGCGGGACGTGCGTCTTGTTCGGGGAGGCGAGGACGACCAGGTCCAGCTCGCCGGCGCGCGCGAACAGCTCGTCGGGGCCGGCGGCGAGACGGACGTCCGGGAACTCCGCGCGGGCCTGTTCCTGCCGCCGCGGGTTCGAGGTGACGACCGTGTCCAGGGTCAGGCCCTCTGTCGTGGCGATCAGCGGGGCGTGGAAGACGGAGCCGGCGAGGCCGTAGCCGACGAGGCCGACGCGGAGGGGGGTGCCAGTCATGCCCCCTACTTTCGCAACGCTGTTGCCGAAGTGCAAGCGCGGGGGAGAATGGCGGGGTGAACAGTGGGAAGGGCGGAGCGGACGCGGTGACGGTCTCGGGAGTGACGGGCAGGGGGACGGCGGGGGCGAACCTGCTGGCCCTGCGCAGCCACAACACCGCGCTGGTGCTCGACCTGCTGCGCGGGGCGGGCGCGGAGGGGATCAGCCGGCTGGAACTCGCCGAGCGGACCGGGCTGACCCCGCAGGCGGTCAGCAAGATCACGGCGCGCCTGCGGCAGCAGGGCCTCGCGGCGGAGGCGGGACGGCGGGCGTCCACGGGGGGCAAACCCCGCACGGTGCTGCGACTGGTGCCGGAGGCGGGGCACGCGGTGGGAGTCCACGTCGACCGGGACGAACTCCGGGTGGTCGTCGTCGACCTGAACGGCACGGTGACCGGCGAACGCCGCCGCCCACTGGACCTCGGCGCGGGCGCGGAATCCGTCGTGGCGACGGTGGCCCACGAGGTGGAGGCGCTGGTGTGGGACGTGCTCGGGGTCCGTCCCGGCCTTGCCGAGGCCGGGTCCCTCGTCGGGGTCGGGGTGGCCTTTCCCGGGCCGCTTGATCACCGGTGTGGGGTGCTGCACCGGGTGACCGGGTTTCCGGAGTGGGACGGGTTTCCGTTGCGGGACGCGCTCGCGCGGCGGCTCGGAGTGCCTGTGGTGGTCGACAAGGACACGAACGCGGCGGCGCTGGGGCTCGCGGTCGCGGGTGAGGGGCGTTCGTTCGCGTACCTGCACCTCGGTACCGGGCTCGGGGCCGGGCTGGTGATCGGGGGGAGCGTGCACCGGGGGGCGCGGACCGGGGCGGGGGAGTTCGGGCACCAGGTGATCCAGCTGGACGGTCCGCTGTGCGGGTGCGGGGACCGGGGGTGTGTCGAGGCGCTGTGCCTGGCGGCCGTGGAGCGGGGGGAGATCGCGGAGGCGGCACGGGTGCTGGGGGCCGGGGCCGCGAACCTCGTGGGCCTGCTGGACATCGAGCTGGTGCTGCTCGGCGGTCGTACGGTCGCGGCGGCGCCCGAGATGTTCGTGGCGGGCGTGGCCGAGGTGCTCGCGGCGCGGGCCCGGCGGGAGGGGGCGCCGGACGACATGGTGCCGGTCCGGCTCGCGCCGGGAGGGGAGCGGGGGGTCGCGGAGGGCGCGGCACAGCTGCTGCTCGCGCCGATGTTCGGGCGGGGGGACGCCTGACGGGTGCCCGGCGTCGGCCTGCCCGGGTCCGCGCGTGCCGCCGGGGCCGATCGAGGGGACGTGTGAAACCGTTCGAGTCCGGTGCCGGGACGGTCACCCCGCCGCGCTGCCCGTCCTCGGTGGCGGGCCGGGGCTGAGGCGGAGGTGCCGCCGAGGCCGGCGGGTGGATCTGCGACGATCTCCGCGTGGACTACCCCAACGACCAGGCTCCCGGCGCCCCGGTGCGCTCCGGTGTCCCGGAGCACGGCCGGATCCCCAAGTACTACGCGGTGAAGGCGAGGATCGACGACCTCGTCGGCGAACTGGGGGAGGGCCGGCCGATCCCGACCGAGCGCGATCTGTCCGAGGAGTACGGGGTCGCCCGCGAGACCGTGCGGCAGGCGCTGCGCGAGCTCATCCTGGAGGGCAAGCTGCGGCGCCGGGGCCGCGGCACGGTCGTCGCGGGCCCCAAGCTGGAGCAGCCGCTGTCCCTGGTCAGCTACACCGAAGGCGTACGGCGGCAGGGCCGCACCCCCGGACGCTCCCTCGTCACCCTGGACCGCTTCCCCTGCCCGGACCCCCTCGCCGCCGAGACGGGACTCACCCGAGGCGAACCCGTCTGGCACCTGGAGCGCGTGCTCCTCGCGGACGACGAGCGGGTCGGCCTGGAGAGCACCTACGTGGCGGTGGCCCGGGTGCCGCACCTGGACACCGGATTCGACCCCGACTCCTCCTTCTACGCCTACCTCCAAGGGCTGGGCATCGCCTTCGGCGACGCCGACGAGCGCATCGAGACGGTGCTCGCCACCCCGCGTGAGGCCCTGCTCATCGGCACCCCGCCCGCGGTGCCCATGCTGCTGATCCACCGCGTCTCACGGGACACGGAAGGCCGCCCGCTGGAGCGGGTGCGGAGCCTGTACCGAGGGGACCGGTTCTCCTTCACCACCCATCTGCGCGGCTGAGGACACCACCCACCCGCGGATGACGAGAAGGGTGTCAATCGGACGTCCTTTCGTCACGAGAAGGTAACGGGTCTAGCCCAATCTTGACGGCTCGTTCAGGCTCCCGTTGTCAGCAGGACCCCTCCGGTTACCTGTGCGGGAGGAACGTGGCCGTCGTGAGAGTGACAGTCGTAGGAGCCGGCGTGGTGGGCACCATGCACGCCTGGCAAGCAGTGGAACGCGGCCATGAGGTCGTACAGATCGAGCGGGAGGCCGAGGCCCGCGGCGCCTCGCTGCGCAACTTCGGGCAGATATGGGTCAGCGGCCGCGCGGTCGGCGAGGAACTCGACACCGCCCTGCGTGCCCGGGAGCTGTGGGAGGAGATCGGCGGCCGCGTGCCCGCGCTGGGCTTTCGCGCCAACGGCTCCCTGACCCCCGTGCGCGGCGACCTCGAACGCGCCGTCGCCGAGGCCGCCGTGGCCCGCCCGGACGCCGCCGTCCGCGGTCGCAAGCTCCTGACCCCGGCCGAGGCCCGCGCTCTCAACCCCGCCCTGCGCGGGGAGTTCGACGCGGCCCTGTACTGCGAGCGCGACGCGGCCGTCGAGCCGCGCACCGCCCAGCTGGCCCTGCGCGCCGAACTGCTCAAGCACCCGAACTACACCTTCCTGCCCGGGCGCGAGGTCCGGGAGGTCGTCGGCGAGGGCGCCGTCCGCGACGACCACGGCGACGTCCACACCGGTGACGTGGTGGTGCTCTGCACGGGAGCCTGGCTCGGCGGACTCGTACGGGAACTCGCCGGCCCCGGCCTGCCGGTCCGCCGCGTCCGGCTGCAGATGATGCAGACCGACCCGCTCGGTGAGCCGCTGCCGACCTCGGTCGCGGACGCCGACAGCTTCCGGTACTACCCGGCCTACGCGTCCGAGGCCCTGGACGAGCTCAACGCGAGCCGGCCGCAGGCCGAGACCGCCGCCGCCCACCGGATGCAGCTGCTCATGGTGCAGCGCGCCGACGGCGGACTCACCATCGGCGACACCCACGAGTACGAGCACCCCTTCGCCTTCGACACCGTCGAGGACCCGTACGACCACCTCACCCGTGTCGTCGAGTCCCTCCTCGGCCGCCCGCTGCCGAAGGTCCGGCGCCGCTGGGCCGGCGTGTACGCGCAGTGCACCGAACCCGGCCGGGTCGTGCACCGGCAGCAGGTCCGCGACGGGGTGTGGCTGGTCACCGGGCCCGGCGGGCGCGGCATGACCTGCGCACCCGCGATCGCCGAGCACACCGCGAACGAACTGGGCTGGTGAGGAACCGATGAACGAGACGACGACCACCGACATCCGACTCGTCGTACTGGACATGGCCGGCACGACCGTCGCCGACGGCGGCCTGGTCGAGCGCGCCTTCGCCACGGCCGCCGCCGAGCTGGGCGTCGAGCCCGGCTCGGCCGACCACGACGACAAGCTCGCCTACGTCCGCGCCACCATGGGCGAGTCCAAGATCTCCGTCTTCCGGCATCTGTTCGGCGCCGAGGACCTGGCCCAGCGGGCCAACGCCGCCTTCGAGAAGGCGTACGGCGGCCTCGTCGACGGCGGCCTCGTCGCCCCGGTCCCCGGCGCCCGCGAGGCCATCGAGGAACTGCGGGCCGACGGCCGCACGGTCGTGCTGACCACCGGCTTCGCACGCGTCACCCAGGACGCGATCCTCGACGCCCTCGGCTGGCGCGACCTCGTGCCGCTTACCCTGTGCCCGGCCGACGCCGGCGGGCGCGGGCGGCCCTACCCCGACATGGTGCTGGAGGCGTTCATCCGCACCAAGGCGGCCGACGGCGTGCGCCAGGTGGCCGTCGCCGGCGACACCACCTACGACGTGCTCAGCGGCGTACGCGCCGGGGCGGGCGTCGTCGCCGGAGTGCTGACCGGGGCGCACGGCGCGCAGGACCTCCACGACGCCGGCGCCACCCATGTCCTCGGCTCCGTGGCCGACCTGCCCGCCGTACTCGGGGAAGCCGGCTGATGGGCATCCGATTCGACTCCGTCACCGTCGCCTACGACGGCACGGTCGTCCTGGACGCCCTCGACCTCACCGTCGAGCCCGGCGAGGTCATGGCGCTGCTCGGGCCGTCCGGATCCGGCAAGACCACCGCGCTGCGGGCGGTCGCCGGGTTCGTGCGGCCCGCCTCCGGGCGGGTGTACCTCGGCGGACGCGATGTGACGGACCTGCCGCCGCACCGGCGGGGCATCGGGATGGTCGTCCAGAGCTACGCCCTGTTCCCGCACCTGCGGGTCGAGGACAACGTGGCCTTCGGCCTCCGGGCGCGCAGGCTCGCCCGTGGCGAGGTCCGTGACCGGGTCCGCGAGGCGCTGGAGATGGTCGGCATGGCCGACTACGCGCGCCGCCACCCCCGGGAGCTGTCCGGGGGCCAGCAGCAACGCGTCGCCATCGCGCGGGCGCTGGCCATCCGGCCGGGCGTCCTGCTGCTCGACGAGCCGCTGTCCGCGCTGGACGCCCGGCTGCGCTCCGGAATGCTGGCCGAACTTGCCCGGCTGCACCGGGAGTTGCCGGAGGTGTCGATCCTCTACGTCACCCACGACCAGAACGAGGCCCTGACCCTGGCCGACCGGATCGCGGTCATGGACCGGGCGCGGCTGCAGGCCTGCGGCACACCGCGGGAGCTGTACCGGGCGCCGGCGAACGAGTTCACGGCGTCCTTCGTCGGCAGCGCCAACCTGCTGCCGGTGACGGTGGGGGAGCGCGGAGTGCTCTTCGCCGGGCGCGAGGTGGCGGTGGCGGCGGCGGGTGCGACGCGCGGCTCCCAGGCCACCCTCTGCGTACGGCCGCACCTGGTGGGGCTCGGCGACGGGCCCAACGCGCTGACCGGAACCGTCTGCGAGGTCCAGTGGCGCGGAGCCACGCACCGGCTCCACGTCGACGTCGCCGGCCACCGCGTCATGGCGGACCTCGCCGAACTGAGGGAACCGCCGGTCCTCGGCGACCGGGTGACCGTGCACTTCGCCCCCGAGGACGCGGTGCTGCTGCCGGCCGGACCCCCGCACGGCCAGGCGCGCGCCATGGGCGGTGCCCGCGGGAACCAGGCGCCCGCCGCGAACGCACCGGGCCAGGACCAGGCTCAGCACCCGGCGCCCGCCGTGAACGGTGCCCGGCATGACTAAGCGCCTGCTGTGGGCGGCGCCGCCCGTCGCCGTGCTCGCCCTCGTCTTCCTCTACCCCCTCGCCCTCGTCCTGCGGCAGTCCGTCCGGCCGGAAACCGGCGGCACCTCCTTCCAGCCGTACGCCGACGTCTTCGCCTCCGCCGCGTTCGGCGAGGCCCTGTGGACCACCGTGTGGCTGGCGCTCGCCGCCACCGCCGGGTGCCTCGTGCTCGGCTTCCTGCTCGCCCTCGTCATCGCCTTCGTGCCGTTCCCCGGCGCGAAGGCGGTCGCCCGGTTCGTCGACGTCTTCCTGTCCTTCCCCTCCTTCCTGATCACCCTCGCCCTGCTCTTCGTCTACGGCACGGTCGGCATGGCCAACGGGCTCTGGCAGGACGTCACCGGGGCGGCGAACGGACCCTTCCAGTTCCTGACCACGCCGTGGGGCGTGCTGCTGGCCGAGATCACGTACTTCACCCCGTTCGTGATGCGGCCGCTGCTCGCCGCCTTCTCCCAGCTGGACACCGCGCAGCTGGAGGCGGCCAGTTCGCTCGGGGCCCGCGCGCCCCGGATCGTCCGCAGCGTGATCATGCCCGAGGCGCTGCCCGCGCTGGCCGCCGGCGGCAGCCTCGTCCTGGTGCTGTGCCTCAACGAGTTCGGGATCGTGCTGTTCACCGGGGCGAAAGGAGTCACGACCCTGCCCATGCTCGTCTACAGCAAGGCCATCCTGGAGTCCGACTACCCGGGCGCGTGCGTGGTCGCCGTCGTCAACGTCCTGATCTCCGTGGGCCTCTACGGCCTCTACCGGGTGGTGAGCCGCCGTGCTGGTGCATAGCCGCAAGGGCAGGTGGGCCGCCGCCGCCCTGTTCTTCGTCCTCTTCGTGCCCCTGTTCACGCTGCCGCTGCTGGTGATCCTGGCGGCCTCCTTCGCCACGAACTGGTCGAGCGTGCTGCCCTCCGGCCTCACCACGGCCCACTACGCGGCGGCCGCTCACGGCGAGGCGTCGCAGGCGCTCACCACCAGCCTGCTCACCGCCCTGGCCGCGAGCCTGCTCGCGCTCACCGTCGGCACCTGGGCAGCGCTCGCGGCCGCCGGACTCGGGCGGCGCCACCGCGCCGTGCTGGACGCCCTGTTCGTCCTGCCCGTCGCCGTCCCCTCCGTGGTGGTGGGCCTGGCGGTCCTGGTCGCGTTCTCCCAGCCGCCGGTGCTGCTCAACGGCACCCGGTGGATCGTCGTCATCGCGCACACCGTGCTGGTCACGGCCTTCGCGTACCAGTCGGTCTCCGCCGCCCTGCGCCGCCTCGACCCGGCCTACGAACAGGCCGCCGCCTCCCTCGGCGCCGGGCCCGCCCGCGTGCTGTGGCGGGTGCGGCTGCCGTTGCTGCTGCCTTCGCTCACCGCCGCGGCCGGCCTCTGCTTCGCCCTGTCCATGGGGGAGTTGAGCGCCACGATGATGCTCTACCCGCCGGACTGGACCCCGCTGCCCGTCCTGATCTACGCGGCCACCGACCGAGGCTCCCTGTTCGCCGGCTCCGCCCTCGCCGTCGTCCTCATGGCGGCGACCCTGCTGGTCCTGCTCGCCGTCTCCCGGATCCGCACCAGAGCCGCCCACCGCTAGGGCCTCTCGTGCCGGGGGCCCGACCGCTCTCCGGCCGTCCTCCCGCTCACCCCCCGAACCTCCCCTCCCGCCCCCCGAACTCTCCCTCCCGCCCTCCCGGGCTCGTCCCACCCAGCAAGGAGTTCACCTCGCCATGCGCAAGAACACGCTCAAGATCGCCACCGCCGTCTGTCTTCTCGCCGCCCCGCTCACCGCCTGCGGCGGCAACTCCTCCGCCGCCGACGCCAAGGTCGTCACCGTCTACAGCGCCGACGGTCTCAAGGGCGAGAACGGAGACGGCTGGTACGACCGCGTCTTCAAGGACTTCGAGAAGGAGACCGGCATCAAGGTCAAGTACGTCGAGGGCGGCTCCGGCGAGATGGTCCAGCGGGCCGTCCGCGAGAAGGGCAACCCGCAGGCCGACGTGCTGGTCACCCTGCCGCCGTTCATCCAGCAGGCGGACAGCAAGGGCCTGCTCCAGAAGTACGCGCCGCAGGGCGCCGACCAGGTCGGCACCGAGGACAAGGCCACCGACGGCACCTGGACCTCCGTGGTCAACAACTACTTCGGCTTCGTCTACGACAAGAAGGAGCTGAAGCAGGCCCCCACCACCTGGGAGCAGCTCCTCGACGGCCAGTACAAGAACAAGCTCCAGTACTCCACGCCGGGTGTCGCCGGCGACGGCACCGCCGTGCTCGTCAAGGCCATGCACGACTTCGGCGGCAAGGACGCCGCGCTCGCGTACCTGAAGAAGCTCCAGGCCAACAACGTCGGACCGTCCGCCTCCACCGGCAAGCTCGCGCCCAAGGTCGACAAGGGCGAACTGCTCGCCGCCAACGGCGACGTCCAGATGAACTTCGCCCAGTCCAAGACCATGCCCAACCTCGGCATCTGGTTCCCGGCCCGGCAGGGCGGGAAGCCGACCACCTTCGCCCTGCCGTACGCCGCCGGACTGGTCAGCCACGCCCCGCACGACGCCAATGGCAGGAAGCTCCTGGACTTCATGCTCGGCCGGCAGGCACAGCAGCAGGTCAGCGAGATCGGCGGCGGCTTCGGCGTCCGCCAGGACGTCAAGGCCGACGACGCCAACGCGATGGACCTGAAGAAGCTGATGGAGGGCGTGGAGGTGTTCACGCCGGACTGGAACGACATCGACAAGAACCTCACGACGTACGTCGAGGCGTGGAAGCAGGCCACCGGAAGCTGAACCGGCCTCCGGCAAGATCCGGCCACTGGCTAGTGCCGCAACAGGCGACGTTCGCCCCGTCGCGACGCCCGGCACGCACTCTCGCCGCACCGCCCGAAAGCCCAAGTACATCCAGTACGAGGACTTCCGGGCGGCACGCCGAGAGCACGCACCGGACGCCGCTCCCTTACGGGCAAACGTTGCCTGCCGCGGCACTAGGCTGGACTCACGCAAGCGCGCGTACGGCAGGAGGCCGAAGCACATGGCAGACCGCAAGCCCATCGAGTCGTGGCTCACCGACATGGATGGTGTCCTGATCCACGAGGGTGTTCCGATCCCCGGTGCCGACGCCTTCCTGAAGAAGCTGCGCGAGTCCGGCCTGCCGTTCCTGGTACTGACCAACAACTCCATCTACACCCAGCGCGACCTGCACGCCCGCCTGCAGCGCATGGGCCTGGACGTGCCGATGGAGAACATCTGGACGTCCGCCCTGGCCACCGCCCAGTTCCTCGACGACCAGCGGCCCGGCGGCAGCGCCTACGTCATCGGCGAGGCCGGCCTGACCACCGCGCTGCACGACATCGGCTACGTCCTGACCGACCACGACCCCGACTTCGTGATCCTGGGGGAGACCCGGACGTACTCGTTCGAGGCCATGACGAAGGCCGTGCGGCTGATCAACGACGGCGCCCGGTTCATCGCCACCAACCCGGACAACGTGGGCCCGTCCGCCGAGGGCGCCCTGCCCGCGACCGGCTCGGTCGCCGCCCTGATCACCGCGGCGACCGGCCGGAAGCCGTACTTCATCGGCAAGCCCAACCCGCTGATGATGCGCGCCGGGCTGAACGCGATCGGGGCACACTCGGAGACCTCCGCCATGATCGGCGACCGCATGGACACCGACGTGCTCGCGGGCCTGGAGGCCGGGATGCGGACGTTCCTGGTCCTCACCGGTGTCACGCAGGCGAAGGACATCGACCGCTACCCGTTCCGGCCGTCCCACGTCGTCGACTCGATCGCGGACCTCGTCGAGCGGATCTGAGAACCCCGTCCCGCCCGCCCACCCTTCTCACCCATTCGGAGCAGCGCGGTTTCGCAGCGGATGCGACCGTGGCCCGTCGGGAGTCTCCTGATAGCGGAGGTTTCACGATGGGTCCATTGCGCCTCACACTCTGCACGGGACTCCTGGCGGCCGCCGCCCTCGTCCCAGCGGCCGACGGGGTGGACGGCACGGCCGGCACGGGCGGTCCGGTTCTGCCCGGCGCCCCGGCGGCCCCGGGCACCCTCGCCGTCGTACCGCCGTCGAAGCCGCCCGCCGCCCCGGTTTCCCCGAGCCCGCCACGCACGCCACCCACTCCACCCATGGCATTCGTTCCGGCCACCCGGACTCCCGGAGCCACCACCGCCCCGGCGCCGGCCGCTCCGCCCGCGCCCGGCACGGCGCACGCGGTGACCGGGCTGGTGCTCGCGGGAGCCGCCGGGGCGGCCGTCCTGCTCCTTCCCCGGGCACGCGGTACGACCCGTGCCGGGGACGGCCGGCGCGGCCGCCGTGGCCGCGGATCGCACTGAGGGCGGGATCGGCATGACCGACCACGAGGGCACCCGCTCCCGCTGCACCGGCCGCCTCCTGGCCGGCCTCGCCTGGGTGGTGCTGCTGCTCGGGCTGTGGCTGTGGGGACGCGATCTGACCGACGTACGGGAGTCCCTGGCGCCGTCGGCCACCGGGGACATGGCCGCGGCCGGCCGGCCCACCGCGGACCGGCCGGCCGCGTCGGCCGGCCCGCTGACCGACGCCCCGCCGCGGCGCCTGGACATCCCCGGCCTGGGGGTGCGGGCGCCGGTGGTGGCCCGCGGCCTGGACGCGCGGGGCGCGGTCGAACCGCCGCCGGCGGACCGGACCGGCACGGTCGGCTGGTACGGCGCCGGGGTGAAACCGGGGGCGTCCGGGACCGCGCTGCTGGTGGGCGACCTCGGCGCCGGGAGCCGGCCGGGGGCGTTCGACCGGATCCGCTCGCTGCGGCCCGGCGCGGCGGTCCGGGTGGTCCGGGACGACGGCAGCGTCGCCGACTTCACCGTCGACGACGTCAAGGTCCTGACCGGCGACCGGCTCGACGTCCGGCAGGCGTCCGGAGAGCCGAAGCCGGGCCGCGCCGAACTGCGGCTGATCGGCTGCGGCGGCACCGTCGACGGAGCGAGCCGCGCCTGCGCCGCGCGCGTGGTCGTGTCGGCGTACCTCACGGGTACGGGCCGTTGAGGCCACCGGCCCGTGAGGCCACGGCCACCACCGCCCCGCCACCGCCACCCGGCCCCGCCGACGAACCGTCCCTTATGGGACTTTGAGGCCTCGGCCGGCCCGTGACCTGTGACAGCATGGAACCCGGCCGAACGCACCAAGGGGGAAGGCATGTACGGCATGAGGGGGGCCCTCTCGCGTGCCCGTGCGGCGGGGGTCCGGGCGTCCGCGGTGGTGCTGGGGGCGGCGCTGCTGGCCGCCGGGTGCACCTCCGGGGGCGACGACAAGGACGACGGCGCCGGAATCACCCAGCAGCCCAAGGAAGCCGACCCGTTCTGGGTCAACCCGGACAGCAGGGCGGCCCGTCAGGTCGCCGCCTACCTCAAGGCCGGGAAGAAGGCCGACGCCGAGCAGATCCGGAAGATCGCCGGGCAGCCGACCGGCGAGTGGATCGGCCCGGAGAACCCCGAACAGGAGGCCCGCGGTTTCACCGAGGCCGCCGACCAGGCGGGCCGCACCGCGCTGCTCGTCCTCTACAACATCCCGCACCGCGACTGCGGCCAGTACTCGCAGGGCGGCGCCGCCGACGGGGACGCCTACCGCTCCTGGGTGGACGGCGTGGCCCGGGGCATCGGCGACCGCCCGGCCACGGTGGTCCTGGAACCGGACGCCCTGCTGCACCTGGTGGACGGCTGCACCCCGGAGGAGTTCCAGGACGAGCGCTACGACCTGCTCAAGGGCGCGGTCGAACGGCTCAAGTCCCTGAAGAGCACCAAGGTGTACGTGGACGCGGGCAACGCGGGCTGGGGCCATCCCGACCAGATCTTCGAGCCGCTGCGCCGCGCGGGCGTGGACCGGGCCGACGGATTCGCGGTCAACGTCTCCAACTTCTACTCCACCCGGGAATCCCTCGCCTACGGCAAGCAGTTGTCCGCCAAGCTGGGCGGCAAGCACTTCGTCGTCGACACCAGCCGCAACGGCAACGGCCCCTACGACGGCGGGGATCCGGGCGAGCGCTGGTGCAACCCACCAGGCCGGGCACTGGGCGAGACACCCACGACGACGACGGCCGACCCGCTGGCCGACGCCTACCTGTGGGTCAAGCGGCCCGGCGAGTCCGACGGCACCTGCAAGGGCGGCCCGAAGGCGGGGGACTGGTGGGCCGACTACGCGCTGAAGCTGGCGAGGGCCAGCAAGTAGAGGGACCGGGACATGACTTGGGGCGCCCCCCGGAGGGAGGGCGCCCCTGAGCGCATGCGGTCACGGGACCCCGGCTGCTCCCGGGCCCCGGCCCGCTAAGGGACCTTCACCCACTGCGCCTCGCTCGGCGTCCCCTGGTCGTCGTCGACGAACAGCATGTACCACCCCGACTGCACCAGGTTCCGGCTTCCCGGCACCGTCACCGTGATCTTGTCGCCGGACGTGGTGAAGTCCAGCGCGATGGAGCGCTGGTCGACGTCCGTGACATGCGTGGAGGCACTCGGGCGGATCAGCCGGACCTTCTTGATCGTGCCGGCGTGCTGCGAGGTGAACGTGCCGGAGGCGCCCCGGGCGATGGTCCGCGGGCCGCCCGACAGGGAGGGCCGCGCGTCCCGGTACAGATACGGCGGCGTGTAGATCTCGACGCGCTGCTCGAACGTGCCGGGCTTGGTGTTGGCCTTGTCGCCGTAGAGCGAGTCGGAGCCGAAGAACATCACCCGGCCGTCCGGCAGCAGGATCGAGCCGGCGTGGTAGTTGCGGCCCACCAGCGGGTCGGCGACCCGCTTGAAGGTGTTGGTCCCCGGGTCGTAGAGCCGGGCCTGCAGGATGTTGGAGTCGCCGCGGCCCCGGTAGTCCTCGGAGCCGCCCGAGACCAGGATGGAGTCGTCGGGCAGGACCGAGGACTGCGGGTAGCGGGTGCCCTTCTCCAGCGTCGGCCCGTCCGTGAAGCGCGGGTTCTTCGCCTTCAGGTCGATGATGCGGGTCTTCCGGCTGGCCAGCTGGGACTCGCCGACCCCGCCGCCGCCGATCACCATGAACCGCTCGTCCTGCGCGGGCGGCAGCAGGACCGTGCCGGAGGTCTCCATCATCTGCGGGTCGCTCAGGCCGGGCAGCTCGGTGAACTCGTTGCTGTCCACGTCCCAGACGCCCGGGTCGCGGCCCACGTCGGCCGGTCCGTAGCCCGCGTTGGAGCCGGAGTAGAACAGCTTGCCGTTCCGCAGCAGGAACAGCGCCGGGTAGGTCGGGAACTGACGGTCCTTCGGCGTGTACGTCCACTTCTTGGTCTTGGGGTCGAAGACCTCGTTCTTGCCCGGGACCAGCTGGCCGATGTCGTCGAGGCCGGAGACGCTGAGGATCTTCCCGTCGCTCAGGGTGGCGAGCGTCGGGTACCAGCGGGCCTCGTTCATCGGGTCGACCTTGATGTACTTCTCGGCGACCGGGTCGAACTCGTAGGCGTCCCGGATCCCCTGGAAGTCCTTCTTGTCCAGGGCGAGCTTCTCCGCGATGCCGTACGTGTTGCGGGTGTCGTCGCCGGACAGGCCCTGGATCCGGTAGTTGTCCTGGGTGCCCGTCTCGTACCGGGCGCCGCTCTTCTGCGCCTCGACGTAGATGCGGCCCAGGCCCGGGCTGTTGCCCAGGAACCTGCCGGCCTGGTCGAAGTTCTTCTTGGCGCGCGGCACCAGCACCGGGTCCTTGGAGACGAACGTCTTGCCGTTCTTCCCGCCGGTGAACCTCGTGCCCGCGGGCAGCGTGATCGGCTTGTCCGGGTTCTCGTTGTGGACGATCATCAGGCCGCCGGCCTTGGTGACGTCGCCCTGGAGCTTCTCGTACCGCTTGGTGCCGCCGGCGATCAGGATGTTGCCGTTGGCGAGCTGGGTGTGGCCCGTGCAGAACAGGTCCTCCGGCGTGGGCACCTTCTTGATGGTGCCCTTGACCGGGTCCCAGATACGGGTGTCGAACTGCCGTGCGTCGAAGTTCTTCTTGTTGTTGCCGGAGCCCGCGACCATCAGCACCTTGCCCGTGTGCAGCAGCACGGCGTGGATGGTGTTCTGCCGGTACTCCTCGGGGAACTCGACGATCTCCCAGTGACCGTTCCCGGCCTTGTACTCGGGCTTGTTGATCTTGTACTGGTGGTAGCGCTCCGTGCCGAAGCGGTAGAGCCACGGCCCGTTCATTCCGGCCAGAGCGACTACCACCACCGCGCCGATCCCGAGCCGTCGGGCGCGCCGGAGGCCGGCCTGGTCCTTCATTCCTTATGTCCCCCCAGTCCACCGAGGGCGATCTGCATGGTGTGCTCGCCCGTCGTTCCATCCGTTCCGGCCCAACTCGGCCCCTGCCGCTCCGCGCTGCCCGGCGCGTGTCCCGGCGGTACCTCCGCCACCGGGACCGGCATCCCCCGGGCCGGTGTGTGCGCCCGGTGCGGGTGTGCCGGAGCCGCGTCCCGCGGCTCCGGAGCGGCGGCCGCGGACGCCTGCCGGCGCCGCTCCTGCCGCAGCGTCCACCGCCAGGCGAAGATCGGCGCGGCGGTGACGAGCATGGCGAACGTGGCCCAGGTGATCATGGCCGGGTGGGAGTGCCCGAGGGCGAAACCCGCGACGAGCGAGCCGCCGAAGACCAGGATGAAGAACCAGTGGATGCGGAACGTCCCGAACAGCGTGTCGGGGCTCGCCGACTCGCCCTTCGGGGTCACCACGAACTTGCTCTTGCGCCGCAGCACGGCGTCCATCAGCGAGCGCGCGTAGACCGGCGCGGACAGCGCCGACATCACCATGCCGGCCACCCCGCCGGAGCCCTCCGGCTCGTGCGGCGAGACGTTGTGCCGGCGGTTCCAGACGTACAGGCCGATCTGGAGCGCCGAGGCGTTGCCGTACAGCATCAGCCACACGGTCGGGTCGATGTTCACGCCCGAGGCGCCGAGGCCCAGGAACAACGCGCAGCTCAGCGCCGCGAGGATCCAGTTGAGGGCGGACATCGGGTAGAAGATGATCATCATCGTGTAGTTGAAGAGCTTGGCCGGCGGCAGGGTGCCGAAGCCCTTCCAGTACTGCTTGAGGATCGTCTCGTAGGTGCCCCGCGACCAGCGCAGTTGCTGGGTGAAGAAGTCCGTCCAGGCGTTCGGGCCCTCGCCGACCGCGAGCACGTCCGGGGTGTAGACCGACCTCCACTTGCGGCCGGTCGCCGGGTTCTTGGCGCGGTGCATCTCGAAGCCGGTGGCCATGTCCTCGGTGATCGAGTCGTACAGGCCGCCGATCTGCTTGAGCGCCTTGATCCGCACGGCGTTCGAGGTGCCGACGAACATCGGCGAGCCGTAGCGGTTGCCGGCCCGCTGGATCAGCGCGTGGAAGAGGAACTGCTGCGACTCGGCCGCCTTGGTGACGAACGTGTCGTAGTTGCCGTAGACCTGCGGGCCGATCACGAAGCCGACGTCGGGGTCGCGGAAGTACCCCAGCATCCGCTCCAGGTAGTTGGGCAGCGGCACGTGGTCGGTGTCGACGGAGGCGAAGAAGTCGTAGTCGTCGCCGTGCGCCTGGAGCCAGGCGTTGTAGTTGCCGTGCTTGGTCTTGGCGCGGTGCGGACCCTTGGCCTGGTTCCAGCGCTCGACGCCCTTGCGGCTGAAGTGGTGCACGCCCAGGCGCGCGCAGACTTCCTTCACCTCGGGGTCGTCGCCCTCGTCGAGCAGCCAGACGTGCAGCAGGCCCCGGTGGCGCAGCCGTACGGCGGCCTCCAGGGTCCTGGTCACCATCTCCAGCGGTTCCTTGCCGGGCACGAAGGAGGTCAGGAACGCGACCCGCGTGCCGGTCTCGGGCACCACCGGGACCGGGTCGCGGGCGACCAGGGTGGCGTGCGCGTTGGACAGCACGTTCATGCAGCGGAAGAACTCGATCAGGCCGATCGAGACAAGCATCACCGCGTCGAGGGCCGGCAGGAAGTCGTAGGCCGGGTAGTCGCGTTCGGTCCAGTGCTTGGGCTGGAGCAGCCAGGCCAGCAGGACCAGCGACAGCAGCGGCGCGGCGGCGAGCATCAGCGCGACCCGGATGCGGTGCGGCTCCTGCGAGATCAGCGAGCGGTACTGCACCGTGTACGGCTTGTCCGGGTCGGGCTCGGTGAGAGGGCCGGCCAGCCGGCTGTAGTGCTCGTAGTCGTATTTCGGCAGAGACTTCTTGATTCTGCGGAATGCCCCCGTGGTGCCGGTGCGGTGTCCCGGCACTCGTAGCCGGGTCGTCTCAGAAGGATCGGATTCGTGCCGGGCGCCCGTCGGCGTCGACGTCATGACTCATCCCCCCACACGCATGCGAGCGCGTGTTCGTCGGTTCCTTCGTCTGTTCGAGGCCCCCCTTGGCCCGTCACGGACGTTTGCGTGCCGGCCGCGGGTCACCAGGTCGGTCCCACCTCGGAGACAGGCGCCGCGGCTCGCCGGTTGCATGGCCGCCCCCCGCGGCGGCCGTCGACGCGCGGGAGTCACGGCTCACCGCGCGGCCGGGCAACCGGCTCCTACAACCCCCCAACACCCCCCAACATCCCCAACGCCCCCCAAGTGCCGCCAAAGGGCGGCAGCTTGACATCCAGGGTTCTACGGTGTTCAGCATGATCGCAAGACGCGAAACTCGGAGTTTACCGGCCATACGCGCGCATTGCGGAGAGGGGGTGCGGCGAGGGGTGCGACACCCTGCGCCGCCCGCTCTTCCGTACGGCTGAGACGGGAGAGGTGTTCAGCCGGGACGGAAGGAACCGGCAAAAAGTGAAGGCGAGCCCGGTCCTGTGGACCGGGCTCGCCTTCGTCGTGGTGCGCCGCCAGGGACTCGAACCCCGGACCCGCTGATTAAGAGTCAGCTGCTCTAACCAACTGAGCTAGCGGCGCCTGCTGACGTCGTTCACTTTACATGACCCCCGGAGGTCCCCCGACCATCCGCGCCTGGTGGGCGGGGCCGCTGGAGCCCTCCTGTACATCATTCGGACCGTCAATGTTCGCGTCCGGTGGACAGTTGTGGCAATGATCAACGTGCACAGATCCGGATATGTACTGATGAAGTGTGAGGAAGATCGCATGAAGTCTCCGGTGTTCGAGGACATCGACCCCGCGAGCGACTGCGACTGCCCCGGGTGCGTGCGCGGGCGTGGCCTCTCCCGCTCCCCGGCCGCCCGCACCCCGGTCCGTCCGGCCGCCGCGCATCGCGCGCTGGTCGTGGCGGCCGTCACCGCGGCCGCCCTCGGCGCGGGCCAGGCGCCACCGGCGGCGGCAGCCACCCACACCGCCGGCCGGCTGCCCGGGCCGCCGGCCCAGCAGCCCAGGGCCGAGGAGCCCGAGACCCCGCAGGGCGCCGCGGGCGCGCTGTTCGGGCCGGAGGGGCCGGCCAAGGCGGGGGGGCTGACCGCGATCAGCGCCACCACCCGGTCGCAGATCGTCAGCCGGGCCAAGAAGTGGCTGGACGCCCGGGTGCCGTACAGCATGAACCGCTTCTGGCGCGACGGATACCGCCAGGACTGCTCCGGCTTCGTCTCGATGGCCTGGAACCTGCCGCGCAACGAGTGGACCGGCAGCCTCGGCCGGTACGCGCTGCGGATCACCAAGGGGCAGCTCCAACCCGGCGACATCCTGCTCTTCCACAATCCCGACAACCCTCAGAAGGGCTCACACGTGGTGCTCTTCGGCGGCTGGACCAACCAGCGGCACACCTCCTACATCGCCTACGAGCAGGCGCCGCCGCACACCCGCAGCAGGACCACCCCGTACGCGTACTGGACCAACTCCAAGCGCTACGTCCCCTACCGCTACAAGGGCGTCACCCGGGGCGTGGCCGGTCCCGCCGCGGCGCCGCCCGCGCCGTACCCGGGAGCGGCGTACTTCGGCCCCGGCGCCGACAACCCCCATGTCACCCGGCTCGGCCGGATGCTCGCCGCCCGCGGCGGCGCCTCCTACTACACCAAGGGGCCCGGCCCGCGCTGGTCGGAGGCGGACCGGCGGGCCACCCAGGCCTTCCAGCGCGCCCAGGGCTGGACCGGGGCGGCCGCGGACGGGCTGCCGGGGCCGGGGACATGGCATCTGCTGGTGACCGGGAAGGGCAAGGACATCCAGGCCGCGGGCCCCGCCTCGCACGGGGTGCCCGGCTATCCGGGGCAGGGGATGTTCCGGCCCGGCGCCGACAACCGGTACGTCACCGAGCTGGGCCGGCAGCTGGTGAGGAAGGGGTACGGCCGGTTCTACACCAACGGGCCGGGGCCGCGCTGGTCGGAGGCGGACCGGCGGGCCGTCGAGGCCTTCCAGCGCGCCCAGGGGTGGCGGGGCGGCGCGGCCGACGGCCGGCCGGGGCCCGAGACCTGGCGCCGGCTCTTCGCATGACCGCGGTCCCGGAGGGACCGCCGATCCACCGTACGAACGTCTGAACCATCTGGCGCGGAGGCTGGAGGCAGGTATGAGTACGACCACGTCCCCCACACCCGAATACGACGGGCGCGAGGCGATGATGGCCCCGGACGGCTGGGCGGGCCGCTGCGTCCCCCGGATCATCCACAACGAGGGGACCACGGAGATCCCCGTCCATCTGCTGTTCCGCGACGACGCCGACACGGTCCCGCTGCCGGTCACGCCCGCGGTGGTGGGCAGCAGGAAGGCCAGCGGTGAGCAGCCGCGGCTGGGGCACGGGCGCCGGGCGCCCGCGCCGGCCCGCCCGGTGCCGGAGATCGAACCCGACCTGGTGGAGCGCCCGGCGGCGGTGCTGCCCGGGGCGGCCGGGGTGCTGGCCGGGGCCTGCGGGGCGGCGGGCTGTGTGCTCACCTCGTGGTGGGCCGGGGTGCTGCCGGGCATCGCGGCGCACCTGCTGGGGCTGCCGGCGTCCGCGGGGGCCGGACTCGGCGGACCGCAGTGGGCCGCGTACGCCGGGGCGGGCGCGCTCGGCCTGTTCGGCTTCGGCGGGCTGGCCCGGGGCCGGACCGGGCGGGCCTGGGTACTCGGCCTGTTCGGCCGCTACCGGGGGACCGTCCGGCACACCGGGCTGCTGTGGCTCAATCCGCTGATGCCACGCCGCCGGATCGACGTCCGGCTGCGGCACTGGCGCAGCGAGCCGATGCCGGCCGCCGACGCGGGCGGGGTCGCGCTGCGGGTGGTGGCGCTGGTGGTGTGGCGGGTGCGGGACACCGCGCGGGCCACGCTCGGGATCGACGACCACGAGACGTACCTGCGCGAGTGCGTCGAGGCGGCGCTGGCCCGGGTTCCGATGGACGCGCCGGGCGGGGCGCGGGGGACGGCGGCCACCGCGGACACGCTGACCCGGCTGGTGAAGCGGGAGGTGGCGCCGGTCGGTCTGGAGGTGTTCTCGGTCCAGCCGGTCCGGGTCGAGTACGCGCCGGAGGTCGCCGCCGCCATGCACCGGCGCAGCGTCGCCACACTGGACGCGCGGCACCGGGCGAGCGTGCTCACCTCGGTGGTGGACTCGGTGGAGGACACGGTGACCCGGCTGACCACCAGGGGTCTTGTCGACCTCGACGACTACGAACGCAAGCTGCTGGTACGGGACTTGACGGTGGCGTTCTGCGCGGGAGGCCGGGAACCGGGGTCGTGACGGGGACGGCGTGACGGGGCGGGGGAGGTCGTGTCTTTGGTATGGACATGTTCAAGTAACGGCAATAGCCTGAACTTGGTCTAGACCTGCACAGCTCACTGAACCTCCCCCACGTCTCCAGGAGCGGCAGTATGCGCACCAAGGCCAAGATCTCCGCAGCCGTGCTCGGCCTCGCGACCGCCGGAGCCTTCGTGCTCTCCACGGGCGGTGCCAGCAGCCACGGCTACACCGACCTGCCCATCAGCCGGCAGAAGCTCTGCAACAACGGAACCGTCGCCAACTGCGGCGACATCCAGTGGGAGCCGCAGAGCGTCGAGGGCCCGAAGGGCTTCCCGGCCTCCGGGGCGGCCGACGGACAGCTCTGTTCCGGGAACAACACCCGGTTCAGCCAGCTCGACAGCCCCAAGACCCCTTCGGGCGGCGCCTGGCCGACCACCAAGGTCAACGGCGGCCAGAGCTACACCTTCCGCTGGCAGTTCACGGCCATGCACGCCACGACGGACTTCAAGTACTACGTGACCAAGCAGGGCTGGAACCAGAACCACGCCCTGACCCGCGCCGACCTCAACACGACCCCGTTCCTGACCGTGCCCTACGGCGGACAGCGCCCGCCGGCCACCCTCAGCCACAGCGGCACCCTGCCCTCCGGACTGAGCGGCCACCACGTCATCCTCGCGGTCTGGACGATCGCCGACACGGGCAACGCGTTCTACGCCTGCTCCGACGTCACGTTCTGAGCGTCGATCCGGGCACCCCCCGATCCGCGCGTTCCCCGGGCCACCGGACCGGCCGGCGTGGGTCGATCCCCCCACGCCGGCCGATCAGGGCGGCCCCGGAGTTCCGGCATGGGACCGCGCGGAACACGCCGAAGGGCCCCTCGTGATCACGAGAGGCCCTTCATCTGTGCGCCGCCAGGGACTCGAACCCCGGACCCGCTGATTAAGAGTCAGCTGCTCTAACCAACTGAGCTAGCGGCGCATGACTCCCGCCGTCCGCTTCCCGCGGTCGGCGACGAAGAAAATACTACCTGGTCCTCGGGGGTGCTACGACCACTCCGGAGGCCGGAGGCGCCGGGAGTGCCCGAAGGCCGCCGGCGCCCCGGAGCGGCCCCTACAGCACGGCGCTCAGGAACTCCCGGGTGCGCTCGTGGTCGGGGTCGCCGAAGAGCTTCTCCGGCGGCCCGGACTCGATCACCCGGCCCGAGTCGAACATCAGCACCTGGTCGGAGATGTCCCGGGCGAAGTTCATCTCGTGGGTCACGCACAGCAGCGTGATGTCGGTGGTGTGCGCGATCTCCCTGAGCAGGTCCAGCACACCGGCCACCAGCTCCGGGTCCAGGGCCGAGGTCACCTCGTCGAGGAGCAGGATCTCCGGCCGCATGGCGAGCGCCCGGGCGATCGCCACCCGCTGCTGCTGCCCGCCGGACAGCTGCGACGGGTGGGCGTCGGTCTTGTCCGCCAGCCCGACGAGGTCGAGGAGTTCACGGGCCCGCTCCTCCGCCTCCTCGCGGCCGAGCCCGAGCACGTTGACGGGCGCCTCCGTGATGTTCTGGAGCACCCTCATGTTCGGGAACAGGTTGAACTGCTGGAAGACCATCCCGATCTTCCTGCGGATCCGGCGCAGGTGCTTCTCGTCCGCCGGGCGCAGGGTCCCGTCCGGACCGGGCATGTGGGACAGCGGTTCGCCGTCCACGTGGATCACGCCGTCGCTGACGCGCTCGAGCGTCATCAGCAGTCGCAGGATGGTCGTCTTCCCCGAGCCGCTCGGCCCGATCAGCGTCACGTGCTCACCGCGCCGGACGGCGAAATCCAGCCGGTCGAGCACGACATGATCGCCGAAGCGCTTGACCACCTGGTCGAAGCGGACCAGATCCGCGGGCGGCGCGTCCGGAGTCACGTTCTCGGGCGGCTGCGGCGGCGTCTTCTGCAAAGGGTCAGTGGCCAAGGCGCTTCTCCAGCTTTCTCATCAGAAGCGAGGTCGGGTAGCTTGCCGCCAGGAAGAACAGGCCCGCGAGGGTGAACGTCTCGGCGTAGGTGAAGTGGTCCGCGCCGTATTCACGGGCCTTGGCGACCATCTCCTGGACCGTGATGACGGCCAGGAACGGGGTCTCCTTGAACATCGAGATGCCGTAGTTGCCCAGCGCCGGCAGCACCTTGCGCACCGCCTGCGGCAGGATCACCGCCTGCCAGGTGCGGCGCGGCGACATGGACAGCGCCCGGCACGCCTCCCACTGGCCCTTCGGCACGGCGTCGATGCCCGCCCGGTACACCTCCGACAGGTACGAGGCGTAGTGGATGCCGAGCACCGCGACGCCGATGGTCAGCGGGTCCACCGTGTTGAAGACCGCGTAGGCGCCGACCAGCTGCACCAGCAGCGGGGTGGACCGGACGAACTCGGTGACCGTCCGCACCGGCACGGTGACCAGCCGGCTCGGCACCCGTCCGGCCACGGCCACGAGCAGGCCGAGGACGGCGGCCACCGCGGTGCCGAGGACCGTGGCCAGCAGCGTGGTCAGAAAGCCGTGCCACAGCAGCGGCAGCGAGTCGCGGACCGCGCCCCAGTCCCATTCGTAGCTCACGACGCACCTCCCGCCATCCCGGGCTCGCGCGCCGACTCGGCGCCGCGGCGGCGCAGCAGGGAGCGGCGGTCCGTGTGCAGGCCGAGCCGGGACTTGGCGTGCCGTTCCAGGGCGTTCATCAGCAGGGTGAGCGCGTAGGCGAGGACGAAGTAGATCACTAGCAGGGTCAGATAGGCCCACGTGGTCGCGCCGGTGCGGTCACGCATCTGCTGGACCACCGTCGTCAGGTCGGCCGCGGAGATCAGCCACAGCAGCGGGGTGCACTTCAGCAGCTGGATCAGCAGGTTCGTGAACGAGGGGATCATCTGCACCCACGCCTGCGGCAGGATCACCCGGCGCATGCGTTGCGACGGCGTCATGTTCAGCGCGACGGCGGCCTCCCACTGCGCCTTGGGCACGGCGTTCAGCGCGCCGCGCACCACCTCGGAGCCGTAGGCGCCGTAGTTCATGCCGAACGCCACCACACCGCAGAACAGCGGCGACAGTTCGTACCCGGACAGCAGCGGGAACGCGTAGTACAGCCAGAACAGCTGGACGTACAGCGAGGTGCCGCGGAGGAACTCCACGACCACCCGGGAGACGCCGCGCGCGAGCAGGAGCCCGCTGTTGGCCGCGAAGCCGAACACGAAGGACAGGGCGAGCGCGACGGCCGAGCCGAGGACCGTGGCCTCGACCGTCACGAGCAGCCCGGACCACACGCCGGAGATGTGGTCGAAGAAGTACGTGTAGAAGTCACCCATGGACAGGCGTCCCCGTCAGCCCTTGCACAGGTCGGCGGTCTTCAGGCCCGCCGGCGGGATCGTGTCCTTGCCGAACCCGTACTCCCCGACGAGCCGCACATACCGGTCAGGATCCGAGGTGATCTTCTTCAGCTGCTCGTCGAAGGCGTCCCGGAGCTCCTCGCTGCCCTTGCGGAAGACGGCGCCGCCCGGGCTGTACTGCTTCACACCGTCGACCACCGGTACGAACGAGTCGGTGACCTCCACCTTCGGGTTGGTCCTGGCCAGCCAGCGCAGCGAGATGCCCGTCAGCACGAAGGCGTCGATCCTGCCCTGCACGACCGCGTCCGCGCCGTCCTGCGGCTTCTGCAGCGTCCGTATGCCGCTCTCGGAGATCCCGGCGGCGGTGACGTAGCCCTTCTCCACCGCGCCCGACATCACGCCGATGGTCGCCCCGGCCGACTTGGCGGAGGCGAGGTCGGTCAGGTTCTTCGGGTTGCCCTTCTTCACCATCATCGCGGTGGGCGAGACGAACTCGGGCTCGGAGAACAGGGCCTTTCGGCAGCGCTCCGGGATGATGGCCATGCCCGCGCTGATCACGTCGTACTTGCCGGCCTGGAGCCCGGGGATCAGACCGTCCCACTCGGAGAAAGTCGGCTTCAGCTCGTCCACTCCCAGGGCCTTGAAGATCTCTCTGTGCAGCGTCGGCGCCTCGCCCTTGAGCTGCCCGCCCTCCTCGAAGCCGTACGGGGCCTCGTTGGCGTAGGCCACCTTCACATAGCCCTGCTTCCTCAGCTGTTCCAGCTTCGAGCCCTTGCCGTCGCCGCCGTCCGTCTTGCTGCACGCGGCCAGCAGCCCGGGGACGGTGAGCATGCCGCCCACGGCCGCCGTCCTGGTCAGAAAGCCCCGGCGGGACAGGTTCGGGAACTCGGACATGGACACTCACCCTCCAGGAGGGCCTCGTCGGCTCGGGCCCTTCGCAGACAGTGGTGGCACCTGCCCGCTCTCCGTGGTCTATGCGAGTGGACTCGGGGATGTGATCCAACGGTGTCCGGGGGGATACCGTTCCGTGTCCGGCCGCGCGGGTGCGGGGCGGGTGTGAACTCCCGCGCCTTCGGGCAGACGGCCCCTCAGAAGCTGCGAGGAGGCGCCATGGCGGAACGCCACGTCGAAGTCGCGCTGGAGAAGCGCGGAATCCGCTGCACGGCACGGCTGCTGGACGACCGGGCACCGCGCACCTGCGCCGCGGTCTGGGACGCGCTCCCGCTGAGCGGGGACGTCTACCACGCGAAGTACGCGCGCAACGAGATCTACGCGCTCTTCGCGCCGTTCGCCCGGGCGGAGCCACCGCTGGAGAATCCGACGGTCACTCCGATCCCGGGCGATCTGTGCTACTTCTCGTTCGCCGGCACCGAACTGGGCACGCAGGCCTACGGCTACGACCGCGTGCCCGCCGCCGGGCCGACGGTCGTGGACCTCGCCCTGTTCTACGAGCGCAACAACCTCCTGCTCAACGGGGACGTCGGCTGGGTGCCCGGCATCGTCTGGGGCCGGGTCACCGAGGGCCTGGACGCCATGGCCCAGGCCTGCAACGACCTCTGGCGCTCCGGCGCGGCGGGCGAGACCCTCAGCTTCCGGCGGGCGTGAGCCGGGTCGCCACCCCCGCGTCGTACAGGGCGTGGGCCGCCCGCAGCACCAGGTCGTCGCGGTGCCGCGCGGCCACGATCTGGAGGCCGACCGGCAGACCGTCCTCGTCCCTGCCCACGGGCACGGACGCCGCCGGCTGCTGGGTCATGTTGAACGGGTACGTGAACGGCGTCCACCCGGTCCAGCGCCGGTGCCCCGAACCCTTCGGCACCTCAGCGTCCGCCTCGAACGCCGTGATCGGCAGGGTCGGCGTGACCAGCAGGTCGTAGCTCTGGTGGAAGTGGCCCATGACACGGCCGAGTTCCATGCGGACGTCCACGGCGGCCAGGTAGTCCAGCGCCGACAGCCGGGCGCCGGCCGCGCAGATCTCCCGCAGCCCCGGGTCGAGCAACTCCCGCCGGTGGGGCCCCAGACGCTGGACGACACGGGCGGCGCCGCTGAACCACAGGGTGTGGAAGGCCCCCACCGGGTCGGCGAAGCCGGGGTCGCTCTCGGTGACGTACGCGCCGAGGTCCGCCAGCCCCGCCACCGCCCGGCGCACCGCCCTGGCGACCGCCGGGCGCACCGGCACCTGGCCGCCCAGGGACGGCGAGTAGGCGACCCGCAGCCCCCGTACCCCGCCGGCCAGTGCCTCCGTGAACGATCCCGGGGGCGGGCCGAGCGCCGACCAGTCCCGCGCGTCGGGCACACCGATCACGTCGAGCAGCAGCGCCGCGTCCGCCGCGTCCCGGGCCATCGGACCCACGTGCGACAGCGTGCCGAAGGCGCTGGGCGGGTACAGCGGGACCCGGCCGTACGTCGGCTTCAGGCCGAAGATCCCGCACATCGCGGCCGGGATGCGCACACTGCCGCCGCCGTCCGTGCCCAGCGACAGCGGGCCCGCGCCGAGCGCCACGGCCGCCGCGCTGCCGCCGCTGGACCCGCCGGCCGTGCGGGCCGGGTCGCGGGGGTTGCGGGTGACGCCGGTCAGCGGGGAGTCCGTGACGCCCTTCCAGCCGAACTCGGGGGTCGTGGTCTTGCCGAGGAAGACCGCGCCGTGCTCGCGCAGCCGGGCCACCGAGGGGGCGTCCTCGTCCCAACGGCCCTCCTCCGCCACGGTCCTGGAACCGCGCAGAGTCGGATGCCCGCGCAGCAGCAGGATGTCCTTGACGGTGACCGGCACCCCGTCCAGCAGCCCCGACGGCCTACCGCGCCGCCACCGGTCCTCCGACTCCCGGGCCCGCGCCAGGGCGTCCTCGGCGGTGATCCGGACGAACGCGTTCACCTCCGGCTGGATCCGCTCGGCCCGTTCCAGGGCCGCCCGGGTGGCCTCCACGGGGCTGAACTCGCCCTTGCGGTAGCCGTCGAGCAGTTCTCCCGCGGTCAGCTCGGTGAGCTCGGTCATCGCGCCTCCAGACAGGGGTCAGTGTCCCGGTACGTATCCGCGCCGTTTGTCGACGACGTTCGGCAGCGGCTCGCCCGCCTCCCAGCGGCCGTACAGATCGACGAACTGGGCCGCCAGTTCGTCCCGCCAGCCGACCGTGTCACCGCTCATGTGCGGGGACACGACCAGGCCCGGCACCCGCCACAACGGGCTGTCGGGGGTGAGGGGTTCGTCCTGGAAGACGTCCAGGGCGGCGCCCGCGATCCAGCGGTCCCTGAGTGCCCGGACGAGCGCCTCCTCGTCGACGAGCTGCCCCCGGCCGACGTTGACGAAGCGCGCCGAGGGCTGCATGAGGCCGAACCGGCGGGCGTCGAACATGCCGCGGGTCTCCTCGGTCAGCGGGGCCGCCGCGATCACCCAGTCGGCGCGGGCGACGAGCCGGTCCAGGTCCTCCGGGCCGTGCACTCCGGCGCGCGCGGCGCGGCCGACGACCGCCGCCCGCACGCCCAGCGCGCCGAGCGTGCGGGCGACCGCCCGGCCGATCGGCCCGGAGCCCACGACACACGCGCGCGTACCGGCCACCCGCTGCGACTCGCGGTGCCGCCACCGTCCCTCGCGCTGGAAGTCCAGGGTCCGCGGCAGGTCCTTGGCCAGGGCGAGGACGAGCGCGGCGACGTACTCGGCGATCGGTTCGTCGAACACGCCCCGCGCATTGGTCACCACCGTGCCGGACGCCGCGATCTCGGGGCACATCAGATGGTCCACGCCCGCGCTCGCCGTGTGCACCCAGCGGGGCCGCGGCCCCTCGCCCGGCCAGGCCTCCCGCACCGCGGTGGAGGTGAAGTCCCACACGAGCAGCACGTCCGCCTCGGGAAGCCGCGCGGCCAGCCCGGCCGCGTCCGTGCGCACGATCCGGGCGCGGCCGGTGAGCCGGCCCAGACGCGGCGGCGGATCGGCGTCCAGGACGAGCAGGACGGGGACACTCATGGCGAGCCGTTTCTCGTAAGGGGCGGCCGTCTGACGTGCACGGATTGACCACGCTCGCACCCGAACCTACCTTCGTCAACACGGGCGCCCGTACGGACGGTTGCTCTCTGCTGCCCCACCGTGTCGTTCACCTGCCGTCAGCGCCGCCCTTCCGTCTCCCTCACGTGAGGCAGGTGTCTGCCATGGACGCCACGAACGACATGAACGGCATGGGGATCTCCTTCCTCGGCGGCCCGTGCCCGCAGCGCGGAGTCGGGGTCGTCGCCCCCTTCGACTTCGCTCTGGACCGCGAGCTGTGGCGGTGGGTGCCGGACGAGGTCTCGCTGCACCTGACCCGGACGCCGTTCGTGCCGGTGGAGGTGAGCCTGGACCTGGCGCGGCTGGTCAGCGAGCACCAGACGCTCGACGCCGCGGTGCGCACCCTGACCGCCGTCGCGCCCGAGGTCGTCGCCTACGCCTGCGCCTCGGGCAGCTTCGTCGGCGGGATCGCCGGCGAGCGCGCGATGTGCGCGGCGATGACCCGGGCGGGCGCGGTGGCGGCGGTGACCACGTCCGGGGCACTGCTGGAGGCGCTCGCGGAGCTCGGCACCCGGCGGGTGGCACTGGTGACCCCGTACACGGTGTCCTTGACGCGCTCGCTCCAGGACTACCTGGCCGAGGCCGGCGTCACCGTCACCGGGTGCGCGTACATGGGGCTGACCCGGCACATCTGGAAGGTGCCGTACCGCGGAGTGGTCGACATGGCCCGCCGGGCCGCGCGCCGCAACCACCCGCAGGCACTGTTCCTGTCCTGCACGAACCTGCCGACCTACGACGTGATCCCGCAGCTGGAGGCCGAACTGCGCATACCGGTGATATCAGCCAACCAGGTCACGATGTGGGCTGCGCTGCGCCGGCTGGGTACCCGAGCGGTGGGGTCCTACCAGGCGCTGCCGGCCGGTGTGCCTCCCGCGCCGCCCAGGCCGCGGCACGGTGACGGCGGCGCCTGGCCCGTACTGTCCGACGAACAGCAGGAAGGCAGGCCATGACCGCACTCGGATTCCTCTACCCGGGCCACTCCGCAGAGGACGACTATCCGCGCATCGAGCAGCTCCTGGGCAGCGACATCCGGGTGGACCTGGTCCACACCGACATCGGCGAGGACGCGCACCGGGCGGACGCGCTGTACGAGATGGGCTCGCCCGAGCGGCTCGCACAGGGCGTGGAGGGGCTGCGGCTGTCCGGCGTGGAGGCGGTGGTGTGGGCGTGCACCAGCGGCAGCTTCGTACGCGGCTGGCAGGGCGCGCACGAGCAGGTCCGCGCGCTGGCCCGGACGGCGGGCATGCCGGCCTCCTCCACCTCCTTCGCCTTCGTGCACGCGGCGGCCGAGATCGGCGCCCACCGGGTCGCGGTCGCCGCGACCTACCCGAAGGACGTCACCGGCCTGTTCACGGACTTCCTGCGCGCCGGGAAGGTGGAGGTGGCCGCCGCCCGCAGCGCCGGGATCATCACCGCGGCCGAGGTGGGCACCTGGGGCGAGGCGGAGATCCTGGCCCTGGCGCGGGAGGCGGACGTTCCCGAGGCGGACGCGGTCCTGCTGCCCGACACCGCCCTGCACACGGCGTCCCACCTGCCCGCCCTGGAGAAGCACCTCGGCAAGCCCGTCCTCACGGCGAACCAGGTGACCGTCTGGGAGGCGCTGCGGCTCACCGACCGCCGGGTCAACGCGCCCTCTCTGGGCGCGCTGTTCACGCGGGAGCCGATCGTCCAGGTGTGACACACCGGCGCGGTTGCGGTCCCCATCGCGCGGGCGGACGCTGGAAGTGTCCGGCGGTGCAGCGAGAACGCCCGGGGCCCGGGACGACCGACGCCCCCGCCTTCCTGTGTCATCCCCTGGTTGGTGTCCCCCGGCAACGGCCCGTGGTCGCCGCCGTCGTCCAGAGTTCGACGCGGAGGTGACCCAGGTGAAAGCCGTCGTCTACGAAAAGCCCTTCAACGTCACGGTGAGGGACGTCGACGATCCCCGGATCCAGCACCCGAACGATGTGATCGTACGGGTCACGTCCACCGCGATCTGCGGGTCCGACCTGCACATGTACGAGGGCCGCACGGCCGCCAAGGCGGGAATCGTCTTCGGCCACGAGAACCTCGGCGTCGTCGAGGAGATCGGCGACGGCGTGACGTCGCTGTCCCAGGGCGACCGGGTCGTGATGCCGTTCAACGTGGCCTGCGGGTTCTGCAAGAACTGTCTCGCCGGGAAGACCGGGTTCTGTCTGACGGTGAACCCCGGCTTCGCGGGAGGCGCCTACGGATACGTGGCGATGGGCCCCTACACCGGTGGTCAGGCCGAGCGGCTGAGGGTGCCGTTCGCCGACTTCAACTGTCTGAAGCTGCCACCGGGCGACGAGTTCGAGACCGACTTCGTGCTGCTCGCCGACATCTTCCCGACCGGCTACCACGGCTGCGAACTCGCCAAGGTGTCGCCCGGTGAGTCCGTCGCCGTCTTCGGCGCCGGACCGGTGGGCCTGATGGCCGCCTACTCGGCGCTGCTGCGCGGCGCGTCGAAGGTGTTCACGGTCGACCGGGTGCCCGAGCGGCTCGCCAAGGCGGAGGAGATCGGGGCCATCCCCATCGACTTCACCAAGGGCGACCCGGCCGAACAGATCATGGAGATGACCAACGGCGAGGGCACCGACAAGGGTGTGGACGCCGTCGGCTACCAGGCCCAGTCGCACAAGGACGTCAGCCACGAGGAGCCCGCCGTCGTCCTCAACACGCTCGTCGAGACGGTACGGCCCACCGGCCTGCTCGGCATACCGGGACTGTACGTGCCCTCCGACCCGGGCGGACCCGACGAGCACGCCAAGCACGGCCAGCTGCTGGTCTCCATCGGCAAGATGTTCGAGAAGGGCCAGCAGATGGGCACCGGCCAGTGCAACGTGAAGCAGTACAACCGGCAGCTGCGCGATCTGATCATCGCCGGGCGCGCCAAGCCCAGCTTCGTGGTCTCCCACGAGCTGCCGCTGGACCAGGCGCCCCAGGCGTACGAGAAGTTCGACAAGCGGATCGAGGGCTACACGAAGGTGGTCCTGCACCCGGGCCACGCGCTCGCGGCGTGAACGCGGGCTGAGACGAGCCGTCGCGGCCGGGGCCTTCCGCCCCGGACCCCGTCCCCCTCCCCCGGGGGCCGGGGCGGAGCCCCCGCGGCGGCTCCTCTCCTGCAAGCGGGACGGGCGGGGGCGGGAAAGGAACAAACGGCAGCGGTGCCCTGTTGACGCCGGTCAGGAAAGTGAACGGTCAACCAGCTGGAGGCACCCGTGGCGGGAGACGAGATCAGGGGCACGGCACTCGGGACCGCCCCGGTACCCCTGTCCGTACTGGACCTGGTGACCGTGGGCGCGGGGCACACCGCCACCGAGGCGCTGCGCACCAGCGCCGCCCTGTCGAGGACCGCGGAGTCCCGCGGCTACCACCGCTACTGGGTCGCCGAGCACCACTCGATGCCGGGCGTCGCGTCCTCCTCACCGGCCGTGATCCTCGCCCACCTCGCCGCCCACACCGACCGGATCCGCCTCGGCTCCGGCGGCGTCATGCTGCCCAACCACGCCCCGCTGGTCATCGCGGAGCAGTTCGGCACCCTGGAGGCCCTGGCACCCGGCCGTGTCGACCTGGGTCTCGGCCGCGCCCCCGGCACGGACGGCGCCACCGCCGCCGCCCTGCGCCGCACCGACCACCTCGACCGGGGCGCCGACGACTTCCCCCAGCAGCTCGCCGAGCTGATCCGCTTCCTCGACGACGACTTCCCCGACGGCCACCCCTACCGCCGCATCCACGCCGTGCCCGGCCCGGTCCAGGCGACCTCCCCGGGTGGCGTGCAGTCCCGGCACCGCCCGCCGGTCTGGCTGCTCGGCTCCTCCGGCTTCAGCGCCCGCCTGGCCGGCACGCTCGGCCTGCCGTTCGCCTTCGCCCACCACTTCTCCGCGCAGAACACCGTCCCGGCCCTCGACCTCTACCGCGATTCCTTCCGCCCGAGCGTGGTGCTGGACGCCCCGTACGCCCTCATCGGCGTCGCGGCCCTCGCCACCGAGGAGGAGCGCGAGGCGCGCCGCCAGGTGCTGGCCGCCGCCCTGAACATGGTCCGGCTGCGCACCGGCCGCCCCGGCCTCGTGCCCACCCCGGAGGAGGCGGAGGCGTACGAATTCAGCGCGATGGAACAGGAGTTCGTCGACTCCTGGAACGCCAACGTCGTCCATGGCACCCCCGACGAGGTCCGCTCCGGCCTCGACGATCTGCAAAAGCGCACCGGCGCCGACGAGTTGATGATCACGAGCAACGCGCACAGCGGTGCCGTACGCCTGCGCAGCTACGAACTCATCGCGGACGCCTACGACTTGCCGACGGACGTCCGGTCGCTGTCCGGCGACTGAACGGCCCGGCTCCGGCTTCAGACGCGGCCGTCCAGCAGCTCGGAGATGCGGTCGGGCGACACCGGCCGGGAGTACAGCCACCCCTGTCCGGTGTCGCAGCCGATCCGGCGCAGCCTGCTCGCCTGGTCGGACGTCTCCACGCACTCGGCGGTGACGGTCAGCCCCAGCCGGTGGGCGAGCTGGATCATCGCCTCCACGATGACCTCGTCCGCGGGGCTCGGCCGGCTCGCCGCGCCCTCCGGCTCCTCGTGCTGGAACCCCCGTACGAAGGAGCCGTCCAGCTTCAGCGCCGACACCGGCAGACGGCTCAGGTAGGCGAGGTTGGAGTATCCGGTGCCGAAGTCGTCGATGGCGATGTGCACGCCCATGTCGTTCAGGGACCGCAGGGCCTCGAGCGGCCGCCCGGCCGAGCCCATCACGGCCGACTCGGTCAGCTCCAGCTGGAGCAGGTGCGGCGCCAGCCCGGTCCGGGCGAGCACCTCGGCCACGTCCGCGACCAGGTCGGAGTCCCACACCTGCCGGACGGCCACATTGACGCTGACGAAGATCGGCGGCTCGTCCGGGTGGTCCAGCTGCCAGCGGCGGGCCTGGTGGCAGGCGGTGGCCAGGATCCAGCGGCCCAGCGGCACGATCGAGCCGTCCTCCTCCGCCAGCGCGATGAACCGATTCGGCGTCAGCGTGCCGAACTCGGGGTGCCGCCAGCGGACGAGGGCCTCGACCCCGCGCAGCCGCCCGTCCTCCATGCCGACCAGCGGCTGGTACTCCAGGGCGAACTCGCCGCGTTCGACGGCCGCGCGCAGCGTGGAGACCAGGGCCTGACGGGTCATGCGGTGCGCGTTGCGCTCGGGGTCGAACAGCGTCCAGCGGGCCTTGCCGTCCGCCTTCGCCCAGTACAGCGTCGTGTCGGCGGCCTGCATCAGCGCGGTGGCCGACGATCCGGCCGCGTGCCGCTCGACCACGCCGATGGACGCCGACACCGACAGCAGCCGGCCGGAGACCTCGAAGGGTTCCTGGAGGGCCGAGAGCACCGACTCGGCCAGCTCCGCGAGCTGCTCGGTGCCGGTCGAGTCCTCGACGAGCAGCGCGAACTCGTCGCCGCCCAGCCTGGCCACCAGCGGTGTGCTCGTCCGGCCGTGGCCGGCCTCGTCGGCGCACCGGGTCAGCCGTTCGGCCACCGCGGCGAGCAGCCGGTCGCCGACGCGGTGGCCGAGGGTGTCGTTGACCGCCTTGAAGCCGTCGAGGTCCAGGTAGCACAGGCCGACCCGGCCGCTTCCGCCGCGCTCGTACGACTCCGTCTCCAGCGCGGCCGACAGGCGCTCGAAGAACAGGGTGCGGTTGGGCAGCCGGGTAACCGGGTCGTGGTTCTTCAAGTGCCGCAGCCGGGCCTGGAGTTCGCGCCGGGCGCTGATGTCGGCCACGGACAGCAGCACGCCGGGGGAGCCGGGGGTCAGGGGCGCGACCGTGACCTGGACCCACAGCCGGTGGCCGTCGGGGTGCTTGAGCCGGCGGGCGCAGCGCAGCCGGGCCTGCCGGCCGCGCAGCACCTCGCCGTAGGCGTGCCGGGTGCGGGCGTCGGAGACCAGGTCCACCAGATCGGCGGCGGGCTGACCGGCCAGCTCGTCGGGGCCTGCGCCGAGGAGCGCGCCGAAGGTCTCGTTGGCGCTGACGACCAGGCCCTCGTGGTCGACGACGGCCATCGCCAGCGGCGCCGCGGAGAACGCGGACCGGAAGGGGCGCTCGGCGCCGGTGTCCGGGCCGGGGGCGGGTGCGGTGTTCGGAGCGGCGTTCAGGGCGGTGTTCGGGGCGGCGTTCAGGGCGGGGATCGGGGCGGTGTTCGGGGCGGCGTTCAGGAGGGCGTCCGGGGTGGAGTCCGGGGCCGGTTCCAGGACGGGTCGAGGGGCCGGTTCCAGGGCGGATTCGGATGCCGGTTCCGGGACGGGTTCCGGGGCTGATTCCCGGGCGGGTACCGGGGTGGTGCAGGCCGGTGGTGGTGCGGACCCGAGCAGGTCCGACCCGAGCAGGTCCATGACGGCGGGCACGGATTCGGCCAGGGCGGTGAATCGGGGGGCGGCGGGGGCCGGTTCCGCCATTGGAGTGAGGCCGTGGACGGGGAGGAACCCGGCGGGACCGGCGCCGGAGGGCGCGGGCGCGGTGGGGGCGACGGTCCGCTCGGCGGCGGCCGTGGCCGGGTCGGTACCCGGAGGCCTCGCGACGTCACTCTCTGTGACAATGGGTGGGATGGGATCTGCCGCGGGCGTCGGCCCTTCGGACGTTCCGCTCACCGCTCGCTCCCGCAGTGCACTCGGTTCTTCATATCGGTCTCGTCGGGTGGCCGACCGGGTGGTGGACGGCGGCCCGGCCCGTGTCCGCGCAGGAAGGTGCAGGGAAAGTGTGTCGATCATAGAGGCCGTCGGCGAACCCCTTCCAGCCGCTCGCCGGTCCCGCGCGACGACCGGCCGTTCGTCCGGATCGTTTCCGAACGCGCCTGGACGGGTTCTTTATATGGCCGACCACTTGTGACGTTCCGTGAGCGGTCCTGGGATCTCGTACCCCCGGAACCGCGTCGGACCGTCCTGTCATGAACTCGCTTCCCTCACCCTTCCGGTGCAGACAAACAGGGCGTACCCCTACAAACTCCCACAGGCTGGGTGCGGTGTCCCGCGAACCGCCCCGGAGGTCCCTGTGCCGTGTCAGCTGCCCCTGAAGGCGCTCGGCCATGACGTCCTCAGAGCGCTGAACCAGGCCGGGGTGCGCCCCAGGCTCCGCAGCACCGCGGCCGTGTTCACCAGCATGTCGGCGGTCGCCGCCACCTCGATCCTGGGCGGGCCCTCGATCGCCGAGCCGTTCTCCACCGCACCCTGCGCCCTGCAACGCACGGACGCCCACCACTCGGAGGGACTGGACACCTGGAACCCCTCCTACGTACGGCCGACCGGGACGCTGAACGCCGTCTTGGTGTTCCTGTCCTTCCCGGACTCCACCCCGCGCACCACCCCGGCCGAGCTCACCGCCGACCACTTCCCGGCCACCAGCCGGTACTTCGAACAGGCGTCGTACGGCAGGTTCACCCTGCGCCCCCACCCGCTGCGGCGCTGGACCCGGATGCCGCGCCCGTCCACCGCGTACGCCATGCACCGGGACTGGAACGCCCGGGACCGCGCCGCGTATCTGCACGACGCGCTCGCCGCGGCCGACCCCGAGGTCGACTTCTCGCGCTACGACGTCGTCTACTTCGTCGCCGACCCGGACGCGCCCGGCGTCGACTCGGACGCGACGAAGGTCGTCAATCTGGACACCCCGCTGCGAGCCGACGGCAAGGAGATCCGGCGGGTGGTGACGGTCTTCGAACGGCACCCGCCGGACCGGCTGGTGCTCGCCCACGAGTCCGGGCACGTCTTCGACCTGCCCGACCTGTACCACCGGCCCGCGGACGGCAAGGGCGACTGGGACACCTACGTCGGGGACTGGGACCTGATGGGCAGCCAGTTCGGCCTCTCGCCCGACCTGTTCGCCTGGCACAAGTGGAAGCTCGGGTGGCTGGACCCCCGTCAGGTGACCTGTGTGCGAGGGGGGCCGACCCGGCTGACCCTGGAACCGGTGGAGGTGGGCCCGGCGGGTGCGGGTTCGTCGGTGACGGCCACCGCCGGGTCGCCGCTGTTCGGGCTCGGCAGCGGAACGAAGCTGGTGGTGGTGCGGACCGGAAGCGACAGCGTGCTGGCCATCGAGGCGCGGGCGTCGGTCGGCAACGACGTGACCGGGTGCCGGCAGGGGGTGCTGGTGTACCGGGTGCGCAGCGGGGCGGAGTCCGGTGGCGGCCCGGTCGAGGTGATCGACGCCCATCCGCACACGGATGCCTGCGAGGAGACCTCGGTCCAGCCCGCGCTGGCCGACGCCCCGATCGACGTGGGGGAGAGCTTCACCGTGCCGGGCGACGGGGTCAGGGTGGAGGTGGAGAACCGTACGGCGTCCGGCGCGTACACCGTCAAGATCACCACGGTGTGATGCCGGTCGCGCACAAACAGCGATGGCGAGACCGGTTCGCTCTCCGCGACCCTGTCTCGCCATCGTCATCGTGCGCCGCCAGGGACTCGAACCCCGGACCCGCTGATTAAGAGTCAGCTGCTCTAACCAACTGAGCTAGCGGCGCCTGCTGACGTCGTAGACCTTAGCATCCTGGTCGCCGGGAGGAAAAATCGATATCCGCACCGCCGCGCGGGCCGCCCGCACGGCCGCCCAGAGCATGATCTCCGGGCCCGGCAGCCAGGGGTGGCGGGTGTCCGGAGCGACGAGCCAGCGGGAGGCCGGCCGTGCGGGCAGGGTGTCGTCGGACAGGGCCGGAAGGGTCACCGCGTCGCCCTTGCCGTGGCACAGCAGGGGCGGGATGCCCTCCTTGCGGCCGGCCTCCCGGCCCCGGGACCCCCACTCCTCCCACTCCAGCAGTGAGGGCAGCCGGTGCGCGGTGCCCGGCGCGGCGAAGAGCAGCATCCGTCCCCGGTGGACGGCCACCGGGCCCGACCCCGGGCCCTCGTCCCACAGCCGGTCCAGCATTCGGCGGCCGAAGATCGCGGGCACGTTCACCATGTCGAAGACGGTGCCGCAGGGCAGTACGAGCGGTGCGTCCGGCCGCTCCCGCCAGAGGGCGAGCGTGCTGCGGGGATACGCGCCCGCCGAGGCCAGCCAGGCGGCGCCGTCCGCGGTGACGCCCGAGGCGTCGGAGCGGCGGCCTGCCCACTGGTCGAGGTGGTCGACGAAGGGTTCGTTGCCTGTGCGGCTCATGGCGGATATATCTACCCGCTGTGAACGGGTGATTCCACAGGGTTGCGGGAAACCGGGACGCGGAAGGGCGGGTCGGGGTATCTTACGCGCTCGGCATATGCCAGAGCCGGGGGGAAGCGCGAGGCGCGGGGGGTCAGACGGGGTCGGCCGGGTTGGCGTGCACGCCGCCCTCGGCTCCGCTCAGCAGGTCCCGCCCGAACTCCACCATCTTCTTGGCGTAGTCCTCGGTCCAGTCCGCCCGCTCGGCGATGGCCGCCGGGGTCAGCCGGTCGAAGCGCCGCGGATCGGCGAGCTGCGCCGCCGCGATCGCCTGGAACTCCACCGCCCGGTCGGCCGCCGCGCGGAACGCGAGCGTCAGCTCCGTCGCCCGCGCGAGCAGCGCCCGCGGATCGTCCATCGACTCCAGGTCGAAGAAGTGCTCGGGGTCGGCGGCCGCCTCGGCCGGCTCGAAGAGCAGGGGCGCGGGGCGTAGCCGCGGATCGTCACGACGCGGCGTTGGCTCCGCCATGTCTCGACCTCCTCGTACGGTTCGGATGACATTGCCCTGTGAAAGGGCCACCCTCCATTGTCTCCCGCGAACGCAAGGGGGCGGGCGCAGCCCGCCCCAACCCACCCGTCAACTCCTCTGCCCCGCCGGGCCACCGGCGACCGTGACCGGCGCTCCAGGCACGCCGGGCCACTCGGTGTTCCCGCGGGTGGGCGAGTACCGCGTGGTTGGCCTCCCAGCCGTCCGGGCTGTGTTCGTCTGCCGCCTTCGGCGGTGTGCCGGACTCCGTCCGGCGGGGGGCCGTGTGGCGGTCACGGTCGCCAGGCGACTCGGTGTTCCCGCGGGTGGGCGAGTACCGCGTGGTTGGCCTCCCAGCCGTCCGGGCTGTGTTCGTCTGCCGCCTTCGGCGGTGTGCCGGACTC
>NZ_JBSFJL010000002.1:175114-245691 GCF_053598035.1 Streptomyces sp. NPDC001204
CCGTCCGGCGGGGGGCCGTGTGGCGGTCACGGTCGCCAGGCGACTCGGTGTTCCCGCAGGTGGGCGAGTACCGCGTGGTTGGCCTCCCAGCCGTCCGGGCTGTGTTCGTCTGCCGCCTTCGGCGGTGTGCCGGACTCCGTCCGGCGGGGGCCGTGTGGCGGTCACGGTCGCCAGGCGACTCGGTGTTCCCGCAGGTGGGCGAGTACCGCGTGGTTCGCCTCCCAGCCGTCCGGGAACTTCACCGTCACGCCCAGTTGGACCGGTTCGGTCGACGGGTGGTCGTCCAGGAGGTCGGTCACCCCCGCGCGGCAGACCACGACGCAGGCGTGCCGGTGGCGGGAGGCGAGGACGCACAGGCGGCCGGTCTCCAGGTGGAACGCGGTGGCGTCGGGGCGTCCGGAGAGCGGGTGCAGCACGACCGTGACGTCGAACTCACGGCCCTGGAGGCGGTTCGCCGTGTCCACGGTGACATCCGTCACGCCCAGTTCCGCCAGCGCCGCGCGCACGGCGGCCGCCTGGTCGCGGTGCGCCGTGCCGACGGCGATCCGGTCGGCGGTCAGCGGCGCCGGGTCCGGCGACCGCTCCGAGACGGCCGCCCCGCCCCGCTCCAGCAGCCGCCGTACGACCGCCGCCACCGCACGCACCGCCTCCGGGTCGGTGCGCGGAGTGTGCCGCGCGGGCAGCTCCAGCAGGCCCCAGCCGGACTCGGCGGCCTCGTCGAGCACCCGGTCGGGACCCGAGCCGTCCGAGGGGACCGCGAACGTCAGCCGCCGGTCCCCGGCCGACGTGCCGCTGCGGAACGGCGTGTACGGGTAGAACGCGTCGGAGACCAGCGGCGCCGCCGACGCCGGAAGCCGCCAGGACACCGGCAACCGGTGCTGGGGCAGCTGCGGGTTGTGGGCCAGCAGCGTCGTCACCGCGGACGCCGACGGGTCGTAGGACAGGCCCGCCCACTGCTCGCTGCCGACGATCGCGAACGGGTCCAGCTGACCCGGATCGCCCACGAACAACGCCCGCTCGAACAGCCCGGCGACCGCGAGCAGGGCGTCCGAGCGCATCTGGTACGCCTCGTCGACGATCGCGTGCCGCCACGGCTCGTCGACCTTCACATGCGCCCACTTCGCGGCGGTCGACAGGACCACGTCGAGTCCGGCGAGGTCGGCCGCCTTCGCCGACTTCCGTACGTTCGGCAGGCCGTCGAGCGCCTTGTCGTACGGGTCGGCGTCACTGCTGTGCAGCCGGCCCACCGGCAGTTCGGGATTCTTCTCCGCCAGCCGCAGCACCAGGTCGTCGACCTGGGCGTTGGTCTGCGCGACCACCATCAGCGGCCGTCCGGCGGCGGCCAGCTCCAGCGCCGCGCGCACGACCAGCGTCGACTTCCCCGCGCCGGGCGGGGAGTCGACGACGACCCCGCGGTCCGAGCCGTGCAGGGTGTCGCGGAGGATCGCGTCGGTCGCGCGGGCGGCCGCCGCCCCGGGGTCGAAGGGCGCCCGGAGGCCGCCGGGGCCGATCGCGGGGTCCTGGGCGGGCGCGGTCACAGATGATCCTCCTCGGTCACCGGGTCCGGGACCTCCGGCGTGCTCTCCTCGCCCGGCGGGCCGCCGTGCGTCCATGGGGTCTGCTCCGGGTCGGGCAGCTTCGCGCCGCCGCGCTGCTCGTGCTCGAAGAGCGTGAAGCACACGCGGTCGCCCTTCTCCGGCACGGAACCGGGCGCGGGTTCCTTGCCGCGGCCCATCCTGTCCAGGATCCGCAGGACGACGAGCGTCCCCTCGGCGGTGTCCTCCTCGCAGGCGACGAACTCGGCCGACTGCGGCTTGCCGTCCAGCGAGCGGTACGCCCTGGCCCGCTCGCCCAGGTGCGGCCGGTCGTCGGTGCGCACGGTGACCAGCGGCCGCGGACTGGGCCGCTTGCCCTCGCTCCAGGCCGGGACGACGTCCGTGACCTCGCCCGCGAACGCCTCTCCGGCCAGCCGCCGCCCCGCCATGACCAGCGGGTCGTCCAGCGCCTCCTGCGCCTCCAGACGGGCCTGCTCCCGTTCGCGCGTGGCCAGCTTGTTCGCCGCGGTGACCGCGTCGTCGCGGCGCGGCTGCGGCGGCTCGCCGGCCCGCACCCGGTCGCGGTGGCCGGTGAACGACCAGCGGTCGCGCGTCCAGCGCTCCTCGACGTGCGCTCCCTCGGGCAGCGCCCGCAGCAGGTCCAGACCGCGCCAGACGTTCTCCCAGGTGGGGAGGGCGCACTTCTCGACCAGGTCGCGGATCCCCTGCTCGGCCGCGGAGACGGCGCCCAGCCGCTCGTCCGCCTCCAAGCCGTCCTCGGCGGCGGCGAGGGCGGTACGCGCGCGGTCGTAGCGCTCGATCGCGGGCGCCAGCAGCCTGTTGTCGAAGGCCGGGTCGGTGGCGGGGCCCGCGGGCGGGCACTCCAACTGGCCGTCGGCGGTGCGCGCCAGCTCGGCCCGCAGCGCGGCTCCGGCGCCCCACGCGCCGTCCGGCGGGTCGATCCACGCGAGCAGCGCCCCCAGGTGCTGGTCCTCCAGGCTGGACTGGCCGGTCGTCCAGTGCTGGGCCAGCAGGTCGGTCATCGCCGGAAGCAGCGAGGAGCCGGGCACCCGGGCCCGCTCCCCGAAGTGGGTCAGCCACCGACCGAGCAACGGCACGCGCGGCGGCGCCGGATGCGGCGTCTCCGGGTCCTGCTCGGCGGTGCGGCGGAAACGCATGGAGCGTCCGAGCAGCCGTACGAAGTCGATGCCCGCGCGGCTCGGCACGATCAGCTGGGGCGCGTCCGCGCACAGCTCCACCTCGACCTTGACCCGCTTGCCGCTCTCCGGATCGGTCTCGCTGCGCTCGGCGGCCTCGACGGCGTCGGCGCAGGAGTCGATGTACGGCAGGACCACGTCGGCCAGTTCGGCGAGGAACGCGAACCGCAGGTCGCGGTCGCGCGGCTGCGGCACGGCCAGCAGCCGCGGCGCGTCACGGTCCGTGCCGACCAGTGCCCCGAGCGGGGCACCCGCCTCACCGGCGGTGGTGAGCGGCACGAACACCAGCGGCCGCTCGGACAGATGCCGGTGCCGGACGGTCGCGGCGGGCTGGGCCCGACCGGTCCGCACCGCCTCCAGACGGCCAAGGGTGGCGATCAGCGACACGCCGCCTCCCGCCCGGTCGGCTCCAGGGCCTCGGCCCGCAGCGCGGCGGCCCGGCGCAGCGCGGCCACCGCCGGGTCGTCCGGGTCGCCCGCCTCGCCGTGGGCGGCCGCCAGCACGTCCTCGACCGTCGACAGCCCGCCCAGGTCGGCGCGGGCCGAGCGGCCCAGCGCGGTCACCGCGCCCTGCGCGCGGGATTGGGCACGGCAGTGGAAGGCCAGCTCGCACGTGGCCAGGCACTCGGGCGCGTACGTCGCCGGGACCGCCTCCACCGCGGCCGTCAGCTCCTCCGGGGGCAGCTCGGGGGAGAAACACACGCCCTCGGGCAGGGCGTCGGCGATGTCCTCGACACGGGTCAGCCGGGTCAGCTGGCGGGCGGTCACCGCGCGCTGCTTGCGGACGTCGACGGCGGACGCGGTGGGCAGGTTGGAGAAGTCCTTGGGGCACACCAGGAGCACCCGCTGCCGTACGCGCGGGACGGGGTCGAGGCGCGCGGCGACGTCCTCCAGCGCCAGCACGTACACCGCCGACTGCCGGGCGGCCGCGCCCACCTTCGCCGGGTCGGCGGAGCCGTCCAGCATCGGGAAGGACTTGATCTCCACCACCGTCCAGCTGCCGTCCGGGTGCACCACCACCGCGTCCGGCTCCAGGTAGGCGGGTGAGCCCGCCACCTCCAGGGCGAGCATCGGATGGTCGAGCAGCGTCCAGGCGCCCGCCCGCGTGGCCTCGCGCAGCGCCAGCGCCGTACGCGCCGTACGCCCCTCGGGGCCGACGGCGGACAGGTCGGGCACCCGGCCTTCCCCCGGCGGTTCCGCGCCCGGGTCCAGCCTGGTGTGCGCCAGCCTCAGCAGCTCGGCGCCGCCGTCCGCCTTCACCCGCGCCTCGAACGCGTTGCCCCGCATGAAGGCGAACTGCGACTGCCCGAACACGGCGGGAGCGCCCAGCGCTTCCGCGAGCGCCGCCTTGTCCACGCCCGCGCCGTCCAGGATCGCGCGACGGCCGCAGCCGGGGTTCGCGGCCAGCGCGGCCAGGGCCCGGGCGTCGAGGGCGCGGGCCGGTACGCCGGGCCCGCGCAGCTCAGCGAGCCTTCCCCAGGCTCTCGACTTCGCTCGGGCGGGGGAGACCCCAGGCTGGAGCGCCGTCTCCCGCGTCCTCGGGGACGGCACCCGGTTCGGCTCCGGGACCGAACCGTGTTTCGCGCTGCCGTGGAATTCGCTCACCCGCCGAAGTCTGGCATCCGCCACTGACAACCGGGGAGCCCGCGGCACCGGAGTCCCCCGTGACGGCCGTGGCGCGCGGCGACAGCAGTGCCTTGGCACGGTCCGCGCCCCGCATCACGAACGGCGCGAGCAGCATCCCGACGCCCATGACGGCCACGCCCGCGACCGCGTCCAGGAGGTAGTGGTTGGCGGTGCCCATCACGACCAGCGCGGTCAGCAGCGGATAGGCGACGCCCGCGACCCTCGCCGTGCGCGTGCCGCCGTGGCGCCACAACATCACTCCGCACCACAGGGCCCAGCCCACGTGCAGGCTCGGCATGGCCGCGTACTGGTTGGTCATACCGCCCAGGCCGCGCGGCGCGCTGGCCTCACCGCCCCACCAGCCGTACGAGCTGTACTGGGCCATCGTGTCCACGAACCCGTGCTCCGGGGAGAGCAGGCGGGGCGGGCAGGTGGGCAGCAGGGTGAAACCGATCAGTCCTATGAACGTGGACGTCATCAGCCAGGTGCGGGCCGCCCGGTAGTGCGTGGTGCGCGCCCTGAACAGCCACACCAGGATCACAGGGGTCACCAGGTAGTGCAGCGACGCGTACCAGAAGTCGGCGGGGACGCCCAGCCACGGCTCACGGGTGAACAGGCGGTTGAGGGGGTGCTCCGCGTTGAGGCGCAGCAGCTTCTCGACGCGCAGGATCGCCAGGCCGTGGTCGACGGCCGTGGAGACGTCGCCGCGGGCCAGCAGCCGGCCCGCCGAGTAGCAGCCGTACACCAGCAGGATCAGCGGCAGTTCGGTCCACCAGCGCAGCCGGGTGCGCGGGGCCGTCTCGGTGCGCCGTGCCGGTGCCTCGGTCTGCGGCATCCGATGCCCCTCCCCCTTCGTCGCTGCACTGCCCGGCGGTGCCCGGACGGTCGTGCCACTTTACGGTGCCCGACCCGGCCACCTCGGGGTGCCCCCGGCCCTGATAGACGCCCAGACCGCCCCCCGGGTTGCCCCCGGACGGCGTGCGCGATGATGGAGGGATTCCGTCCGAAGATCTGAGTTTTTCCGGAAGGTTCTCCATGGCACCGCGCATCCTGTTGGCCCGGCACGGACAGACCGAGTGGTCGCTGTCCGGCAGGCACACCGGCAGGACCGACGTTCCCCTCCTGGAGGAGGGCCGGCGCGGCGCCAAGCTGCTCGGGGAACGGCTCCAGAGGGCGCCGTTCGACGGCCTGCCCGGGGTCGAGGTCCGCACCAGCCCGCTGGCACGCGCGCGTGAGACGTGCGAACTCGCCGGGTTCGGCGACCGCGCGATGTGCTGGGACACGCTGATGGAGTGGGACTACGGCGCGTACGAGGGCCTGACGCCGCAGGAGATCCGGGCCGAGCGGCCCGGCTGGCTGATCTGGCGTGACGGCGTCCCGCGCGGGGAGACGCTCGCCGAGGTGACCTCCCGTGCCGACGAGGTGGTGGCCTGGGCGCGCGACGAGGACCGTGACGTGCTGGTCTTCGCGCACGGGCACATCCTGCGCTCGATCGCCGCGCGGTGGCTCGGCCTGCCACTCGACTTCGCGGCACGCATCCGCCTCAACCCCACGTCGCTCTCGGTACTGGGCTGGGCCTACGGAGAGCCGGCCCTCGAGAGCTGGAACGACGTGGGCCACCTTTCGTGACCGTCGGCCCCGCTGCCGCTGGTGAGGCAGGGGGCCCGGGACGCCCGCCCGAAGAGCCGTGGGAGGAACCACGCGGCCCGGGTGGTCGCACGCGTCTCCGCGACGTGACGCCGGTCGCTCGGCTGGCCCGTGTTCGGGGTCTTGCCGGCGAAGGGCCGGGGGAGGCACGCCGCGCTGCGACTGGGCGCATCCATCCCCACGGGCGCGGGGCCGGGCCTCTGACTGACCTGTGCGCGGGGCTCTCACCCGAAGGCCGTGGGAGGGAGCGGGTGACGTGACAGGGCACGCGCGGCCGGCTCGCTGCCGCGTCACACCGGTCGAGGGGCGCTCGCGTGCCTCTCCAGGAAATCGGACACCCCGCTCGCCCGGCGGTGCGGCAGCAGTACCCGTGCCGTTCCCGCCAGCATCGTCTGGATGCGGGACGACTGGACCTGGTCCAGCAGGTCCAGGACCCGCATTCCGGCGGCGGCCGCCTCGTCCGGCCGCCCCCCGCGCGCGAGGTCGTCGGACAGTTCGGCCGTGTAGAGCGCGATGTTCCGCATGAAGTGGGGATCCTGGAGCCGCGCGGCACGCCGCGCGTGCCGGGCCGCCCGCGGCCAGTCGCCCAGCGTGGACCAGCACTGTGCCTCGAGCCCCGCCAGCTCGGCCTCGCCGTAGAAGCTCATCCACTCGGGGTCGGCGTCCGAGGCGCCCCGCTCGTACAGGGCCTGCGCCCGGGCGAGCGCCCGCTCGCAGCCGGTGCGGTCGGCGAGCCCGGCCCAGCCGCCCGCCTCGCGCAGCGCGAGCAGCGACATCAGCCGCGCCGAGCCCAGCCCGCGTCCGACGCGCTGCGCGGCCTGCGCGGCCCGCACCGCCTCGCGGGGCCGTCCCGCGTCCCGCGCGAGGAACGCCGTGTTGCAGAAGGCGTGTGCCTCCAGGGCCGGGTCCCCGGTCATGCGCGCGGTCGCCAGTGCCTCGGCGTAGTGCGAGCGCGCGTCGTCGAAACGCCCGGAGTCGTGGGCCAGCCAGCCCACCGAGATGGCCAGTTCACCGGCGCCCGAGTGCAGCCGGTCGGCGGTGGTCTGCCGGGTCGCGCCGACGTCGAGCAGCGCGTAGGCGGCGCGCAGCGGAGCGGCCGCGCGGCGGTAGAGACCGTCCGCTCCGTGCCGGTCGTCGAGCAACCGGATCCGGCGGACGGCCTCTTCGACGGCCCCGGCGTCGCTCGCGCCGGCCCGGTGCGCGGGGCGATCCGCGGCCGAGGCGTCGAAGGCGGGTCCCAGGGGGCCCAGCGAGGCGGCGGCCACCGTGGCGCCCCCGCGGGTCATGAATGCGCGACGCAGCACGTCGCTCTCCTCGTGGTTCTCGTGGTCTTCGTGCGGGTGGTACGGGTCGTGCGGGTGGTACGGGTCGTGCGGGTGGTACGGGTCGTGCGGGTGGTACGGGTCGTGCAGGTCGTGCGGATCCGGCGAATCGGCGGAGTGGTACGGGTCGTATACCTCCCGTTCCTCGTGCGGCGCGCGGGAGGCGCGTCCCCGAACGGCCGACCGGGGAGCGAACCCCAGGTCGGTCAGCGTGCGGCCGGGAAACATGTGCAAGAACACACGTTCATAGGCGTAGTTGGGGCATCGGATCTCACCCGCCTCCACCCGGCCGATGTAGCGCGCGTCACAGCTGACCCGCTCACCGATCTCGTGAGCGGCCCTCCGTACCGCCGCGGCGAACTCGGCCGGCGAGCGCTGTCCGCGCAGCTGCCGGAAGGCGAGATTCGGTCGTGGCGGGCGGGGGGACTGAGACGAGGTCACCGTCGACGACGTCATGGCCGGGCCCTCTCATGCGAACCGTCGAACCATGCCGGACACAGGGGGAAGTTGCCCGAGTCGTCCGGTCGGCGGGTCACCCGTCGCCCGAGTCGTCCCGGTCGCATGGATGACGCCCTGTTTCCGGCGAGCAAGAAAGTACCTGCTGTGTCCGTCCGGACACGCTGTGTTTGGCTACAAACCGGATATCTCATCCGTGATCTGCCATGAAGTGCCACCCTTCACGGCGGACTTCGCCCGTAGCCGTTGACGCCCTGCCGCGTTGAACCCCGTGGACCGGGAGCCGCCAGGCTCCCGACCCGCTCGTTCACGAGGAGGGATTTTCGTGATGGAGGCCGGGATGGAAACCCCGCGGAGTGTCGATTCCTGTACGCAGGCCACGTGCGACGTGGTCACGGTGCCGGCCCGGCAGGGGCTGGAGGCGGTGGACATCCTGCGCCGCGGGCCGGGGGACGCGGTGGGGCCCGTACTGCACGACGACGGGGGCGGCACGCTCGGCTTCGTGGTGCCGGCGGGCACGGCCGCGGCCTGGGACGTGCCCGGGAGCACCTGCACCGGGACCGACGGACGGGGCCTGCGGCTGGCCCCGGAGCCGCCGGTGGAGGGCTCGGACTGGCTGGTCCCGCCCGACGAGGCCGACCTCGCGACGGACCCCGCGGTACTGCGCCGGGCCCTGGGGGAGGCGGCCCGGATGATCGAGGCCGCGGACAGCTGCTGCTGACCCCCTGCGTCCCGCCCGCCGGAACGTTCGCCCACGGCTCCCGCCACCTGTGGGTGGCACACCGCACCGCTTGCGACAATGGGCGGATGGGAAGGTCCAGGAGCGCCCGCCGCGGGCGAGGAGCCGCCGAAGCCGTCGCCGAACAGGTCGACGGCGGGCTCGCGCAGCTCATACCCGACCGGGAGCGGGCACGGGGCTGGACCCTGCTGATCGACGGCGCCCCGCAGTCCTACGTCGACCTCGACGACCCGGCGTACCTCTCCTTCGAGTACCAGCGGCGGCTCGGGCACGTGATCGACCTCGCCGCGCCCGCCGGCCGGCCCGTAAACGCCGTGCACCTCGGCGGCGGGGCGTTCACCCTCGCCCGGTACGTCGCCGCCACCCGGCCCCGCTCCACCCAGCAGGTGGTCGAACGCGACGCGGCTCTCGTCCAACTGGTGCGCCGCGAGCTGCCGTTGGCTTCCGCAGCCCGTCTTCGGGTGCGGTCGGTGGACGCCCGTGAGGGCCTCGCCAAAGTGCCGGACGGCTGGGCCGACCTGGTCATCGCGGACGTGTTCAGCGGCGCCCGCACGCCCGCCCACCTCACCTCGACGGAGTTCCTCGACGGGGTGCGCAGGGCACTGAGGCCGGGCGGTGTCTACGCCGCCAACCTCGCCGACGGCCCGCCGCTGACCCATCTGCGCGGCCAGATCGCCACCGCCGCCGCCCGGTTCACCGAACTCGCGCTGGTCGCCGATCCGACCGTGCTGCGCGGCCGGCGTTTCGGCAACGCCGTGCTGGTGGCCTCCGACCTGCCGCTGCCGGTCGCCGAACTGACCCGCAGGGCCGCCACCGACCCGCACCCCGGCCGCGTCGAACACGGCCGCGCCCTCACCGACTTCACCGGCGGGGCGGTACCCGTCACCGACGCCGCGGCAGTCGCCTCACCGGCCCCGCCGCCGTCCGCCTTCCGCTGAACCGGCCGGATCGGCGGAACTGGGCGTATCAGCCGTACCGGCGTACCGGCCTACTGGGCGGGCCGAACCGGGCGTACCGGCCTGCCGGGCGGGCCGAACCGGGCGTACCAGCCTGCCGGGCGGGCCGAACCGGGCGTGCTCCTCTAGTAGTCGCCGATCTCCACGTGCGGCGGCCCGTCGTGCCAGGCGCAGATGACCGACACCCGGTCGGCGTCCGAGGTGAACTCCACACGGATCTACGTCTCCGTCTTCCACACCTGCATCGACCAGTCCGTGCCCGGAGTCGCCGAGACCAGGTTCGCCGAGATCTCGCCGAGGTCGAAGACCACCCGGCCGCCGTCGGTGTCGTAGCTCTTCACCTGGCCGGAGGCGGTGGGGGAGGGGACGGGAGTGCTCGCGGGGCGCGTCGGCCGGGAGGGGCTCGGAGTCACCGTCCGCTCGCCGGACGGCTTGCTCGGACTGGCCGAGGGGCTCCTGGGCGTGGTCGGCCGAGGGGTGGGCGAGGCGGCCGGTGCCGACTCCTGCCCGGTCGCCTCCACCGCCGTGATGGGCAGGGCGCGCGGCGGATCGTAGGCCGTGCCCGCCATCACCGTGTGGACGCCCCACCACGACAGGGTGGCCGCCGCGCCCGTGGCGAGCGACCACGCCAGCAGGTGTACGAGTCCTCTGAGCATCGCCGCCATCCTGCCTCACCCGTCCCCATGGTGTGGCGGGAACCCGATCGGGGTGAGGTTGTCCACAAGCGGCGGGGGCGCTCACTGAGTTGTCCACAGGCCCCCGCCGGGACCGCCCCCCATGGCGTACGGTGCGGCGCATGGCAAGTGTTCTCGTGGTCGAGGACGACCCGTTCGTACGCTCGGCGCTCATCCGGCACCTGACCGACGCCTCGCACACCGTGCGCAGCGTCGGTACGGCGCTGGAGGCGCTGCGTGAGGTCGCCCACCTCCGCTTCGACGTGGTCGTGCTGGACCTCGGACTGCCCGATCTGGACGGCTCGGAGGCGCTGAAGATGCTGCGCGGCATCACCGACGTGCCCGTCATCATCGCCACCGCCCGGGACGACGAGGCGGAGATCGTCCGGCTGCTCAACGCCGGGGCGGACGACTACCTGACCAAGCCGTTCTCCGTCGAGCACCTGTCCGCGCGCATGGCCGCCGTACTGCGCCGGGCCCGCTCCGCCACCGGGGAGCACCCGCCGTCCCCCGTGCTCCGGGTCGGCGGCCTGACCGTCGACCCGCTGCGCCGCCAGGCCGAGCTGGACGGGGTGCGGCTGGATCTGACCCGCCGTGAGTTCGACCTGCTCGCCTTCCTCGCCGGGCGGCCGGGAGTGGTCGTGGCGCGCAAGGAGCTGCTGGCCGAGGTGTGGCGGCAGTCCTACGGCGACGACCAGACGATAGACGTCCATCTGTCCTGGCTGCGGCGGAAGTTGGGCGAGACGGCCGCCCGGCCCCGCTATCTGCACACCCTGCGGGGCGTGGGCGTGAAGCTGGAGCCGCCCGGAGCGGAGCAGCCGCGATGAGATGGGCACTGGTCAAGGTCTGCCTCGCGGTCACCACGATGGTCGTGATCGCCTTCGCCGTCCCGCTCGCCCTGGTCATCAAGGAGATGGCCCGGGACCGCGCCTTCTCCAACGCCGAGCGCCAGGCCGCCGCGGTCGCCCCCGCCCTGTCCATCACCACCGAGCGCGATCAGTTGGAGCGGGTCGTCGCCTCGGCCGGCTCCAACGCCCGCATGGCCGTGCACGTACCGGCCGTCGACGGCGCGGCGGCCGTCGAGATCGGCCGCGCCCGGGCCACCGGCGAGGACATCGCGACCGTGCGGGCCATGGGCCGCGCCTCCACCGCCGAGGTGCCCGGCGGGTCCACCCTGCTCCAGCCGGTCGCGCTGAGCTCCGGTGCCATCGCCGTCGTCGAGGTCTACGTCCCCGAGTCCGAGGTCCGCAACGGCGTGGGCACGGCCTGGGCGGTGCTCGCCGGTGTGGGGGCCGCGCTCGTCGTCGGCTCGGTCGCCGTCGCCGACCGGCTCGGCGTACGGATGGTGCGGCCCGCGCAGCGGCTGGTCGAGGGCGCGCACGAACTGGGTGAGGGCAGGCTGGGCGCCCGGGTGCCCGAGGAGGGACCGAGCGAACTGCGGCTCGCGGCGGTCGCGTTCAACTCCATGGCCGACCAGGTCGTCCAACTGCTCGCGAACGAACGCGAACTGGCGGCCGACCTGTCCCACCGGCTGCGTACGCCGCTGACCGTGCTGCGGCTGAACGCGGCCTCGCTCGGAGCCGGACCCGCCGCCGAGCAGACCCGGACGGCGGTCGCCCAGCTGGAGCGCGAGGTCGACACGATCATCCGCACCGCCCGCGAGGCCAAGCCGCAGACGGCGGCCGCCGGTCCGGGCGCCGGGTGCGACGCGGCCGAAGTCGTCCGGGAACGGATGGAGTTCTGGTCGGCGCTCGCCGAGGACGAGGGCCGCAAGTGGCGGGTGGCCGGGGCCGAGCGGCCGGTGCGCATACCCGTGGCCCGCGCCGACCTCGCGGCCACGCTGGACGCCCTGCTCGGCAACGTCTTCCGGCACACCGCCGAGGGCACGGCGTTCGCGGTCGACGTGCACAACGGCGACGACGCGGTGATCGTGCTCGTCTCCGACGCCGGGCCCGGCATACCCGACCCGCAGGCGGCGATGCTGCGCGGGCGCGGATCGGGGAACGACGGCTCCACGGGGCTCGGCCTGGACATCGTGCGCCGGCTCGCTGAGTCCACCGGCGGGGACGTCCGCATCGGCTCCTCCGTGCTCGGCGGCGCGGAGGTGCGGATCCGGATCCAGCTCGACCCGCGCTCCCCGGTGCGCTCGGGCCACCGGGGAGCGGTGCGCCGCCGCCGGCCGGGGAGATCCGCCGCGCGCCCCGCGCGCCCAGGACGTCCCCGGTCCCTTCCCTGAGCACCCGCGTCGTGCGCGGCGAAGCGCCCCGGCCGGTTCACCCCCGATCCGGCCGGGGCGCGCTGGGAGCCGGACGGGCCGTCAGGCGGCGTCCGGCGGCGGCAGCTCCCCGGTGCGGGCCGCCCTTCCGTACCAGTGGGCGCTGGACTTCGGGATCCGGGCGAGGGTGCTGTAGTCGACGTAGACCGCGCCGAACCGCTTGCCGTACCCGTAGGCCCACTCGAAGTTGTCCATCAGGGACCACAGGTAGTACCCGCGGACGTCGGCGCCGTCCGTGATGGCCCTGCGCACCGCCGCCAGGTGGGAGTGCAGGTAGGCGATGCGCTCCGGGTCGTGCACGCGGCCGTCGGCGTCCACCTTGTCGTCGTAGGCGGCGCCGTTCTCGGTGACGTACAGCGCCACCCCCGGTGCCTCCTGGGAGTAGCGCATGATCAGCTCGTGCAGGCCGCTCGGGTCGATCGTCCAGCCCATCTCGGTGCGGTCGCCCGGCGTCTGGTGGAACGCCACGTCGTCCGCGCCGGGCCACGGCGAGTGCGCGCTCGCCCCGTGGCCGTCGGCCCGCGGGCCCTCCAGCGTCGTGTCCGCCGCCGACACCAGGGCCGGCGTGTAGTAGTTGAGGCCGAGCGCGTCCAGCGGCTGGTGGGCGGTCTGCAGATCGCCGTCCAGGACGTAGGACCAGTCCGTGACCGACGAGGTGGCCTCCAGCAGCGTGGCCGGGTACGCCCCGTGCAGCATCGGGCCGTGGAAGACCCCGTTGGCCAGGTCGTCGATCTTCCGGGCCGCCGCCAGGTCCGCCGGGTCCTGCGAGACGGCGCGGACCACCGAGGAGTTGAGGCTGACCGCGACCGAGTTGCGGGCCGGCATCACCGACCGCAGCGCCTGCGTGCCCAGGCCGTGCGCCAGGTTCAGGTGGTGGGCCGCGCGCAGTGTGGCCGCGGGCTCGGTGCGGCCCGGCGCGTGCACCCCGGAGCCGTAGCCCAGGAAGGCGGTGCACCACGGCTCGTTGAGGGTGATCCACTGCTCCACCCGGTCGCCGAGCGCCTCACCGACGATCTGCGCGTACTCCGCGAAGCGCAGCGCGGTCTCGCGCTCCGGCCAGCCGCCGGCGTCCTCCAGTTCCTGCGGCAGGTCCCAGTGGTAGAGGGTGACCGCCGGCTTGATCCCGCGTTCCAGCAGTTCGTCCACGAGCCGGCGGTAGAAGTCCAGGCCCACCTGGACGGCGGGGCCCCGGCCGGTCGGCTGCACGCGCGGCCAGGAGACGGAGAAGCGGTAGGCGTTCAGGCCCAGGTCCGCCATCAGGGCCACGTCATCGCGGTAGCGGTGGTAGTGGTCGACAGCGATGTCACCGGTTTCGCCACCGGCGGTCTTGCCTGGGGTATGGCTGAAGGTGTCCCAGATGGAGGGCGTACGGCCGTCCTCCCGCACCGCCCCCTCGATCTGGTACGCGGAGGTCGCGGCGCCCCAGAGGAAGGCGGGCGGAAAGGTCACCGGGGTCACCGGCTGTGCGGACTCAGGCATGGAAGCGCTCCCATAGATGGTCGTGAAAGACCGACGGTTCGAAAGGGGAGGGTGGACAGGGGTCGGCGTGGACAGAGGGACGAGGGGCCGGGACCACGGTGACCCGGCCCCCGGAAAGGCGGGGGTGTGCGCGGCGGCCTGGCCGCCGCGCGTGCGAGGACGGGCCGCGGGCGTCAGCCCTTGACCGCGCCCTGCATGATGCCGCCCACGATCTGCTTGCCGAAGATCGCGAAGACCAGCAGCAGCGGCAGCGTGCCGAGCAGCGCGCCCGCCATGATCAGTGACTGGTCGGGGGTGTAGCCGCGGCCCAGACCCGCGAGGGCGACCTGCACGGTCGGGTTGCCGGTCTGGGTCAGCACCAGGAAGGGCCACAGGAAGTCGTTCCAGGTCTGCACGAACATCAGCATCCCCAGCACGGCCATCGCGGGCCGCGCCGCCGGGAACACCACGTGCCACACCACGCGCCAGCTGCTCGCGCCGTCCACCCGGGCGGCCTCGATGATCTCGTCCGGCAGCGCCTGGAGCAGGTACTGCCGCATGAAGAACACACCGAACGCGCTGACCAGCGACGGCAGGATCACCGCCTGCAACTGGTCGGTCCAGTCCAGCTTGGCCACCATCATGTACAGCGGGATGATGCTGAGCTGCGGCGGCACCATCATCGTGCCGATCACGATCAGCATCAGCGCGCCCCGGCCCCTGAAGCGCAGCTTGGCGAAGGCGAAGCCGGCGATCGTGGACAGGAACACGACCGTCGCCGCGGAGATCCCCGCCACGATCGTGGTGTTGACGAACGCCTTGCCCAGGTTGGCGTCCGTCCAGGCGACCTGGAGGTTGTGCATCAGGTTCGAGCCGAACCAGAAGGGCGGCGGGGTCTGCGCCAGCCGGTTGTTGTTCCGGGACGCGGCGATCGCCGTCCACACCAGCGGGAACAGCGACCCGATGGTGAACAGGGCCAGGATCACGTACGCGATCGGGCCGGCGTGCAGTTGCCCGCCCGCGCGGGCGGCCTTGGACCGGCGCGTCCGGCGCGGCCCGGCGGTCGGCGTCTCGGGTTCGGTCAGGGTCGTCGTCGTCACGGCCGGTCTCCTTAACTACTGGCGCGCAGCCGGCGCGAGATGACGTAGTTGACCACGCCGATCACGATCAGGATCAGGAACATCGTCCAGGCGATCGCGGAGGCCCGGCCCAGGTGCTGGTTCACCCAGCCCTGCTCGTACAGGTACAGGCCCAGCGTCTGGAACTGGTGCTCGGCACCGCCGGAGGCGCCCTTGTTGGCGTCGAACAGCAGCGGTTCGCCGAAGACCTGGCTGGCGCCGATGGTCGACACCACGGCGGTGAACAGGATGGTCGGACGCAGCTGGGGCAGGGTGACGTGGAAGAACTGCCGGAACCGGTTGGCGCCGTCCAGGGCCGCCGACTCGTACAGGTCGTTCGGGATGGCCTGCATCGCCGCGAGGTAGATCAGCGCGTTGTAGCCCGTCCAGCGCCAGATGATGATCGTGGAGACGGCTATCTGGGAGGGCCACTTGTCGTTCTGCCAGTCGATGTTGTCGAAGCCGACCGAGTGCAGCACCCAGTTGATCATGCCGTAGTCGCGGCCGAAGAGCAGCACGAAGACCAGCGAGGCGGCGGCGATCGAGGTCGCGTACGGCGCGAGCATCGCGACCCGGTAGAAGGTCGAGGCGCGCAGCCGGTAGTTCAGGATGTGCGCCAGGCCCATCGCCATCAGCAACTGCGGGACCGTGGAGATGATGCCGATGGTCAGGGTGTTCCGCGCCGCGTTCCAGAAGAAGTCGTCGTCGAAGATCCGGGTGTAGTTGCGCAGCCCCGCCCACTCCATGTCGGTCGGCGCCGTCAACTCCACGGTGTGCAGCGAGGCCCACGCCGTGTAGAGCAGCGGGAACAGCCCGAAGGCGACGAACAGGAGGAAGAACGGCGAGACGAACGCGTACGGGCTCCACCGCATGTCCCGCTGCCAGCGGCGGGACAGCCGCGCCCGGCGCCGGTGCTCCGCGTCGGCGGTGTCGGACCCCGCCGGGCGGCCCGGGGCCGCGCCCCCCTCCTTCTCGGGGGGCGCGGCGGTGTCGTGCCGGGTGGCCATACCGGTCACTTCTCCAGGTTGTTGTCGATGGTCTTCGTGGCCGTCTTCCACGCATCGGCGGGCGACTTGCCCTTCGTCACCAGGATGACGCCGTTGTCCGTCAGACCCTGCTGGATGATCTGGTCCTTCGGGCCGATCACCTGGACCGGGATGGACTTGGCGGCCTCGGCGAAGATCTTGCCGATGGGTGCGTCACCGGTCATCTCGTTCTTCGCGTCGGTCACCGACGGCATGGTGTAGGCGCCCGGCGCGCTCGGGAAGCTGCCCTGGACGGCGAACAGCTTCGCCTGCTGCTCGGGAGCCGTCAGCCAGGCGATGAACTCCGTCGCCTCCTTCACGTGCTTGCCGCTCTTGGGCACGGCCAGGAAGGAACCGCCCCAGTTGCCGCCCTTCGGCGGCACGGCCACGTCCCACTTGCCGGCCGCGTCCTGCTGCGACTTGCCCTTGATGTAGCCGAGCATCCACGGCGGGCAGGCCATGGTGGCGAACTTGTTGTTCGCGATCGTCTGGTCCCAGGTCGGCTGGAACTGCGTCTGCGACTGGACCAGACCCTCCTGGGCGGCCTTGGCGGTCAGGTCGAAGGCGGCCTTGACGGCGGGGTTCGTCTTGTAGATCACGTTGCCGGAGGCGTCGTAGAACTTCTCCTCCTCACTGCTGAGGATCGCGTTGATCAGACCGCCGGGGGAGTCCATGAAGTAGGTGCCCTTGGGCGCCTTCTTCTTGAACGTCTCGCCCGCCGTGACGAACTTGTTCCAGTCGCCCGCCCAGAGCTTGCCGACCTCCTCGCGGTCGGTGGGCAGTCCGGCCTGTTCGAAGAGGTCCTTGCGGTAGCAGATCGCCATCGGGCCGATGTCGGTGCCCAGGCCTATGGTCTGGTCGTCCTTGGTGGTGGCCTGCTGCCACTTCCAGTCCAGCCAGTTGCTCTTGTCCACGCCCGAGGACTTGGAGAGGTCCTCGAACTTGGCCGCCTGGGTGGCGACGACCTCGGCGATGTTGCCGACCTCGATGGCCTGGACGTCCATCAGGCCGCTGTTGGTGGTGAGGTGGTTGACGAGCGCCGGGTAGTAGTTCTCGTTGCGCTCGACGACGTTTTCCTGAATCTTGATGTCGGGGTGCAGCTTCTCGTACTCGGTGTAGAGGCCGGCCTCCTTGAACCCCATCGTGCCGAAGAGGCCCATCGTGATCGTGACCTTGGCACCACCGCCGTCGCCACCGCCGGTCGACGAGCCGGCCTTGTCTCCGCTGTCGCTGGAGCAGCCGGCCAGCAGTCCGGCCCCCAGCGACGCGGCTGCCGCCAGGACCACCGCCTTGCGGGCGATGGGGGTGCCCCCACTCGGACGAAGCCGAGAATGGGCGAGGAAACGTGCTCGCATTGCGTCCTCCTGTTGCCCTGACGTGCCGACCCCCCGGCCAACTGCATGTTGGGCCCGTTTTGTACTCGCTGCGGCTCGGGCGGGGAACGTGCGGGTTGTGTATGTGTCAGGTACTGTGGGAGCGCTCCCACCAGTGATGTGTTGAAGAGTCGCGGGTTCGAGCGGGGGTGTCAAGGGTGTGAGCGAGGACAAATGCGTTCGGTTATCGGCCTGTTAGCTAACGCGGGAGGGGTGAGGTCCTCGACCCGGGTATGCGGAGTCGTCCCGTCCCCCGGGGCCCGCCGCGGCGGGCCCCGGGCACGGCGTCCGCGCTCGGGAGACTGTTACATTCCAGGCCAAGGCGGTTTCGACGGCGGAAGGGCGGAGCCAATGACAGGCCACGGAGCGCGGGGCCGGAGCGGCGGTCGGCCGACCCTCGAAGAGGTCGCCGCGCGGGCCGGCGTCGGCCGCGGCACCGTCTCGCGGGTGATCAACGGCTCGCCCCGGGTCAGCGACGCCACCCGGGCCGCAGTCGAGGCGGCGGTGGCCGAACTCGGCTACGTCCCCAACACGGCCGCCCGCGCCCTCGCCGCCAACCGCACCGACGCGATCGCCCTCGTCGTGCCCGAGCCGGAGACCCGCTTCTTCGCCGAGCCGTACTTCTCGGACATGCTGCGGGGTGTCGGCGCCGGACTGTCGGACACGGAGATGCAGTTGCTGCTGATCTTCGCCGGCAGCGACCAGAAGCGGCAGCGGCTGGCCCAGTACCTGGCCGCGCACCGGGTGGACGGCGTCCTGCTGGTCTCGGTGCACGCCGACGACCCGCTGCCGGACATGCTGGCCCAGCTGGAGATCCCGGCCGTGATCAGCGGTCCGCGGTCGGCGGGCGAGACCCTGACCTCGGTGGACTCCGACAACTACGGAGGCGCCCGTTCCGCCGTGGAGCACCTGATGGCCCGCGGCTGCCGCACCGTCGCCCACATCACCGGCCACTTGGACGTCTACGGCGCCCAGCGCCGCGTCAACGGCTACCGCGACGCCCTGCGGGACGCGGGCCTGGAGGTGGACGAACTCCTCGTGGCCCAGGGAGACTTCACCGAGGGCGGCGGCCGCCGCGCGATGACGCGCCTGCTGGAGCACCGCCCCGACCTGGACGCCGTCTTCGCCGCCTCGGACGTCACGGCGGCCGGCGCCCGCCAGGTGCTGCGCGAGGCGGGCCGCCGCATCCCCGACGACGTCGCCCTGGTCGGCTACGACGACTCCGCCATCGCCCGCCACATGGATCCGCCCCTGACCAGCGTCCGCCAGCCCATCGAGGAGATGGGCCGCGCGATGATCGACCTCCTGCTGAACGAGATCGCCGACCGCCGCCCGGCGGTGTCCCGGGGGCTGGAGCGGCGGCAGCTCGTACTGCCTACGGAGCTGGTGGTGCGGACGTCGTCGTAGCGTGCCTCGGGCCGCCGGGCCGGGTGGCTCCCGCCGCGACCAGAAGGGCGACGGTCTCGGAATGGGAATCGGCGACCGCCCACTCCAGGGGAGAGCGGCCCGTACCGTGATCCTCACGAAGATTCGGATCGGCACCGTGCGCCAGCAGTTCGCGCACGGTCTCGGTGTGCCCCCAGCAGGCGGCCGCGCACAGCGGCGTGCCCTCCGATCCGCGCCCGCTCTCGGTGTCCGGACAGGCCCCGGCCGCGAGGAGCAGGCGGGCCATCTCGCCCTGCCCCTGCACGGACGCCATATAGAGCGGGGTGGTGCCCTCCCTGTCCGCTCGCTCCGGATCGGCGCCGGCCCGCAGCAGCGCCTCCGCGCGGGCGGTGTCGCCCAGCATGACCGCCGTGACGAGGCGCCCGGAGAGCTTCTTGCGCTGCCGTCGGTTCACGGTCGCCGAGCTTACCGACCCGTCAGGTCGCCCTGCGGCGGTCGGGGGAGGCGGAACCACCGTCGGCGCCCATGCGCTGACGTGCCAGGGCACCTGGCCGCCCTGCTCGACGCTCACCCTGGGATGGTCGGCGTCCTGACCGGGCACGCCCACACCACGGCCGATTCGGTCTGCGCCGGCCATCCGCTGAGCGGGTACGCAAGAGGCCGGTGACCTGGGATATCAGGTCACCGGCCTCTTGGTGAAGGGTGAGTGACGGGACTCGAACCCGCGGCATCCTGGACCACAACCAGGTGCTCTACCAGCTGAGCTACACCCACCATGACCGGTCCGAGGGATTCTGCGGTTTCCCCGACCGGCCGAGAAGAAGTCTACAGGGTCGGAAGGGGTGCTCGCGCACAGGTTTCGCGGCGCCCCTTCGCGGGGTCCCGCTATGCCTGCTGAGCAGGCAGGACGTGCTTCGCCGCGATCGTCTTGGCGGTGTCGGAGTCGGGACCGGGCTGCGGGACGAAGACGGCCTCGCGGTAGTAGCGCAACTCCGCGATGGACTCGCGGATGTCGGCCAGGGCGCGGTGGTTGCCGTTCTTCTCCGGGCTGTTGAAGTACGCCCGCGGGTACCAGCGCCGGGCCAGCTCCTTGATCGAGGACACGTCCACGATCCGGTAGTGGAGAAAGCCCTCCAGCGTCGGCATGTCGCGCAGCAGGAAGCCGCGGTCGGTGCCGACCGAGTTTCCGCACAGCGGGGCCTTGCCGGGCTCCTTGACGTACTCCCGTACGTAGGCCAGGACCTGCTCCTCGGCGTCCTTGAGCGTCGTGCCGCCGGCCAGCTCGGCGAGCAGGCCGGACGCGGTGTGCATCTCACGCACCACCTCCGGCATCGTCTCCAGCGCCGAGTCCGGCGGCCGGATGACGATGTCGACTCCCTCGCCGAGTACGTTCAGCTCGGAGTCGGTGACGAGGGCGGCCACCTCGATGAGCGCGTCGTCGGACAGCGAGAGGCCGGTCATCTCGCAGTCGATCCACACCATGCGATCGTTCATGTGTCTCACCTTACGGCGCCCCGCCGCGACCCGGACCGACCGTGCGGTGCCCTTGTCGGACAACGGCCGGCGCGGAACCGCGCCGGAGCGGCCGGGTGGACGGGACCAGGAGGCCCGTCCACCCGGCCGCCGTGGGTCAGGAGCCGCCGCGCTGGCCCGGAACGCTCGCCGACAGGGCCGCCGTGCGGCGCGCCTGGTGGGGCACCTGGCCGTCCGGGTGGAAGGAGGACAGCGGCGACGCGGGCCCGGCAGGGGCCGCGGAGTGCGGTCCCGGGCCGCCCGGCAGGCCGGCCGTCCCCGACCCGAGGTCGCCGTCTCCCGGCCGCTCGTTATGCGGCCGCCGCGCCCGGTAGGCCGCCCGGTACGCCGCCGGGGACGAGCCCAGCTGCCGCCGGAAGTGGCCGCGCAGTGCCACGGGGGAGCGGAAGCCGCAGCGGCCCGCCACCTCGTCGACCGAGTAGTCGGACGTCTCCAGCAGTCGCTGCGCCTGGAGCACCCGCTGGGTGATCAGCCACTGCAACGGCGCGCTGCCGGTCAGGGAGCGGAAGCGGCGGTCGAACGTACGCCGGCTCATGTACGCCCGTGCCGCCAGCGTCTCCACGCCGAACTGCTCGTGGAGGTGCTCCAGCGCCCAGGCGACGACCTCGGCGAGCGGGTCGGCGCCGATCTCCTCCGGTAAAGAGCGGTCCAGGTAGCGTTCCTGGCCTCCGCTCCGGCGAGGCGGGACCACCAGGCGCCGGGCCAGCGCGCCCGCCGCCTCGTTGCCGTGGTCCGAGCGCACGATGTGCAGGCACAGGTCGATCCCGGCCGCCGTACCCGCCGACGTCAGCACGTCGCCGTCGTCGACGAACAGCTCTCTGGGATCCACGTGCACCGACGGATAGCGCTTGGCCAGCGTCGGCGCGTACATCCAGTGCGTGGTCGCCGGCCGGCCGTCCAGCAGCCCGGCCGCGGCGAGTACGAACGCCCCGGTGCACAGGCCCACGATGCGGGCCCCCTCCTCGTGCGCCCGGCGCAGCGCGTCGAGCGCCTCCTCCGGCGGCGGCGAGGTGATCGAGCGCCAGGCCGGCACGACGACCGTGCCCGCCCGTGAGATCGCCTCCAGGCCGTGCGGTGTGGTGAGTTCCAGGCCCCCTGTGGTCCGCAGTGGGCCTTCCTCGCCGCCGCACACCAGCAGTCGGTAGCGCGGTACGCCGGCGTCCTGGCGGTCAACCCCGAACACCGACAACGGTATGGAACTCTCGAAGATGGGGCCGCCGCTGAACAGCAGCACCGCGACGATCTCCTTGCGGCGTCGCCCGGACAGCTTCCGGGCCGCGGTTTCCGGCGCGGCAGTGGAGTCGTGGCTCATACTGCTAAGCCCCCCTCGGTGGTCGCGGCTCCTCGGTTGTGTCGCTCCTGCACGTTTCCCCTCGGTCCTGCACGAGTCCCCCGCCGTAAGACAGTCAAGATCGAATCTACTGCGTCCCGCCGTGCCGTGTTGACCAGTTCGTCACCCGGCACATTGTCGACATGGCAACTTGGCGTGAAGCATTCGATCACGAAGCGTTGCACTCGGGGAGCGTGCAGGGAAGTGCGCCTCGTCGTGGTGGCCAATCCCCGTAGGGTGCGCGGTACTGCGGAGGTCCTTTCCGTGCAGGTCGAACGGGGGGTGAGGGGTACTTCGGCCGGGGAATGCACGGATACGAGAAGTTGGCTGAAAAGCTACGGTCGCGTGCGCAAAAACCGGTCAGCCGACCGGTGCCGTTCCGTCCGGGTGCCTGCCGCCCTGGTGCGCCCCGTTCCCCGCTCTGTGGTGGAGGTCCTGGTGCGGGGCGCGCTCCTCGGCGCGCAGCCGGGCCGCCACGCGCTCGGAGTGGCGCAGCAGTGCCCGACAGGCCCCGGTGACGGCCCCGAGGCCCAGTGCGGCACCGGCGGCGCCGGCGAACGAGGTGCCGTACCAGAGCAGGACCACGGGGACGAGTGCGCAGCTGAAGACGGCCCAGCGCACCACCTCGTCCACGGCGCCGCCCTCCGCGCGGGCCGCGGCGCGCTGACCGCTGTTCCGTGCGATGCCCGGTGTGGTGTCCTGCGCGGGGAACGGGTGTCGGTCGGGGACGGTGCGGGGTCCGGACAACGGCGTGCTCCCTGGGGCGGCGGTTCTCCGGGATCAACGCGTGTTCGATCGGTCGGTCACTGTGCGGCATCGCGCGGGTCCCGCGCGGCCGTACGGCACCCCGCCCGACCCCCGGGTGGCGCCCCGCCGTTACCGTGATCCCGCCCGTCCCGGAAGGTGAATCCCGCACAAACCGCCTGTACGGGGCACCAACCATTGCCTTACGGGCGTGGCTCGTGCATGCTCCGGTGAACCGCCACGGAGAGTGCGCGGGATCTGGGCTAAGGAGGCGTGCCGCCGTACCCTTGGGGGTACGGGGACGGGAAGACCATTCCCGGACACAGCTTCGCCGCAGACTGTCGTCCCCGACAAAGGATCACATCGCCGAGACAGCCATGGCCGGTCACGAATTCTTCGAACCCGCGGACCGCAAGCGACCGCTCGCCGACCCCACGGCGGCCGATCCCCTGGCGGCGGAAGAGTCACGCCATCCCTGCGATCCGGCGTTCAAGCACGGCGTCGTCGTCGGCTTCGACGGATCCACCTCCAGTGAGCGCGCCCTCGCCTACGCGATCGGCATGGCGCTGCGCACCCACTCGGGGCTGATCATCGTGCACGTCGCCAACCGGCTGCCCACCACGGTGTGGGCGGGCTGCGAGCCCCCCGTCTTCGTGGACGTGCCGGACCACCGCACCGAGGTCCTCGGCCTCGAACTCGCCTGTGCGGAGTACCTGGCGGAGGTGCCCTGGATCCTCGTCGAGCGCGGCGGCGACATCTGCCACGAACTCGAAGAGGTGGGCAAGGAGTACGAGGCGGACGCGATCGTCGTCGGCTCCACGCACGGGCTCGTGGGGCGCCTGTTCGGCTCGGTCGCGGGCCGGCTCGCCAAGCGCGCGCGGCGGCCGGTCGTCGTCATTCCTTAGCCGGTTCCGACCCGGCCGGGCTCACGTCGGCCAACTTCCCTTTCCAGCCAGGTGCTTTCCGTAAGCTACTCGCACGTAGAGGTGTTTGTGCCCTTGTGAAGGGCATATACCGGTCACCGCACAACTGCGCAGGCATGAAGGGAGCTTGCCGTGGCCAACGACGTCTCTGCGGGAAGCACCACGACCACCATCCTCGGCCGACTCGCCCTCGGTGTCACCCTGCTGGCCTTCGGCCTCGGGTACACCGAAGTCATCAACGGAGTGACGGCGAACGACTCGGTGACACTCGCTCACTATGTGGGCGGCGTCGCGCTGTTCGTCGCCGGACTGCTGGCCTTCCGCGATCGCGACACCGCGACCGGTACGGCCTACTGCGCGCTCGGCGCCCTCTGGTTCACCTGGGCCGTCTCGGCGGGCGGCCAGGTCTCCGGCAACGGCGCGGGGCTCTTCCTGCTCCTGTTCGCCCTCGTGGCCCTGACGTTGACGCTCGCCGGCGGCGACGTGCTCGGACAGGGCACCTACGGGCTGTTCTTCGTCTCCCTGGTGCTGCTCGCCATCGCGCTCTTCGCCGACAACGGCGGCCTGGCGAAGGTGGGCGGCTGGTTCGCCGTGGCGGCGGGAGCCGTCGCCTGGTACGCGGCCACGGCGGCGCTCGCCCACTGGCCCACGGAACTTCCGCGACGCGCTGCCGGCCGGGGGGTGACGGCCACCGGTTAGCCGCGCGGGCTGGGGGGTTGGGATACTCCCCGGCGATGGAGACGGACCCCCGCGTGATGGGTGGCACACGCGGGGGTCCGGTCTGTTGTTCTGCCTGTGAGGGTGCGTGGGGGCTGGTCGCGCCCCCACAGCGGAGCCGCATGTCGATGCAGCCCCGGGCCCCTTTGGGGCGCTCTGCTACTCCACCGTCACCGACTTGGCCAGGTTGCGGGGCTTGTCGATGTCCCGGCCCAGGGCCAACGCCGTGTGGTAGGCGAGGAGTTGGAGGGGGATGCCCATGAGGATCGGGTCCAGCTCGTCCTCGTTCTTGGGCACGACGATCGTCTGGTCGGCCTTCTCCTGCTCCTGGTGGGCGACGGCGAGGATCCGGCCGCTGCGGGCCTTGATCTCCTCCATGGCCGCGCGGTTCTTCTCCAGCAGGTCGTCGTCCGGCACGATCGCCACCGTCGGCAGGGCGGGCTCGATCAGGGCCAGCGGGCCGTGCTTGAGCTCGGAGGCCGGGTAGGCCTCGGCGTGGATGTAGGAGACCTCCTTGAGCTTCAGGGAGGCCTCACGGGCCACCGGGTAGCCCCGGACCCGGCCGATGAAGAGCATCGAGCGGGCGTCGGCGTAGTCCCGGGCCAGCCGCTCGATCTCCTCCTCCTGCTTCATGATCTCGGAGATCTGCGCCGGCAGCCTGCGCAGGCCCTCGATGATCCGCTTGCCGTCGCGCACCGACAGGTCGCGGATGCGGCCCAGGTGCAGGGCGAGCAGCGCGAAGGCGACGCAGGTGTTGGTGAAGCACTTGGTGGACACCACGCAGACCTCGGGCCCGGCGTGCACGTAGATGCCGCCGTCCGCCTCGCGGGCGATGGCGGAGCCCACCACGTTGACGACGCCGAGCACTCGCGCGCCCTTGCGCTTGAGCTCCTGCACGGCCGCCAGCACGTCGTACGTCTCACCGGACTGGGAGACCGCGATGTACAGCGTGTCGGGGTCGACCACCGCGTTGCGGTAGCGGAACTCGGAGGCCGGCTCGGCGTCGGCGGGGATGCGGGCCAGCTCCTCGATCATCTGGGCGCCGATCATGCCCGCGTGGTAGGAGGTGCCGCAGCCGAGGATCTTGACCCGGCGCACCGCGCGCGCCTCGCGCGCGTCGAGGTTGATGCCGCCGAGGTGCACGGTGGCGAACCGGTCGTCGATCCGGCCGCGCAGCACCCGGTCCACGGCCTCGGCCTGCTCGTGGATCTCCTTGTGCATGTAGGTGTCGTGGCCGCCCATGTCGTAGGAGGCGGCCTCCCACTCCACGGTGGTCGGCTCGGCGGTGGTGCGGGTGCCCTCGGTGGTGTACGTACGGAAGTCGTCGGCCTTGAGGGTGGCCATCTCGCCGTCGTCGAGGGTGACTATCTGGCGGGTGTGGGTGACCAGCGCGGCGATGTCGGAGGCGACGAACATCTCCTTCTCGCCGATGCCGAGCACGACCGGCGAGCCGTTGCGGGCCACCACGATGCGGTCGTTGAAGTCGGCGTGCAGGACGGCGATGCCGTAGGTGCCCTCGACCTGGCGGACGGCGGCGCGGACCCTCTCCTCCAGCGTCTCGGCCTCGGAGCGGGCGATGAGGTGGGTGAGCACCTCGGTGTCGGTCTCGGAGAGGAACTCCACGCCCTCCGCCTGGAGCTTGCGGCGCAGGTCGGAGGCGTTGTCGATGATGCCGTTGTGCACGACGGCGACCTTGTTGTCGGCCGACATGTGCGGGTGGGCGTTCACGTCGGAGGGGGCGCCGTGGGTGGCCCAGCGGGTGTGGGCGATGCCGGTGGTGCCCTTGAAGCGAGCCGGGACCTTGGCCTCCAGGTCGCGGACCCGGCCCTTGGCCTTGACCATCTTCAGGCCGGCCGTCTTCGGCGAGGTGACGGCGATGCCCGCGGAGTCGTAGCCGCGGTACTCCAGGCGCTGAAGGCCTTCCAGGAGCAGGGGGGCGACGTCACGCTTGCCGATGTATCCGACGATTCCGCACATGTACAGGTATCCCTCAGCCGTAGACGATCCGGCGCAGCTGCCGGAGGGAGAGTTCCGGCGGTGCCACCGCCCGGTATTTCAGGTCCGCCAGGATCCGTTCGAAGATCTCCGCGTTCACCAGGCCCTGGGCCTGGAGCTCGCGGTGGCGGCGACGGACGAACTCCTCGGTCGTCTCGTCGAAGTAGGCGAGCACGTCCTGGACCACCCGCAGCGCCTCGCCCCGGTTCAGGGGCGTGGACCGCGTCAGGTGATCAAGAAGTTCGTCGTGCACCCGGTGGATTCTGGAGTAAGGGGCGGGCTTTCGCAAGAAACCTGCCCGATTTCGGGCAGGGGGTGTCGGTGGGATCGTAGGGGTGAGGTGGCTGTGGCGTCCGGAGCGGTTCTCACATGCGTCTGAGGACCGCCTGCTTGGCCAGGGTGAACTCCTCGTCCGTGAGCACTCCCGTGCGGTGCAGTTCGCCCAGCTCGCGCAGCCGCCGCAGCAGGGCGTCGTGGTCCTCCCCGTCCCCGTCCGCGCCCCGGTCGGGGACCGCGGTCTCCACCGCGGCGGGCCCGCCGTCCACGGCCGCGTCCAATGGTGCGGCCGGATGCGGCAGCCGGGCCTGCACGGCCGCCGCGACCAGCGCCATCAGCGGGTCCTTCTTGAAACCCCACAGTTCCACGGCGTTCGGGTCGTGCTTGGGCGGGACGCCGGCGGGCGCGCCCCGCACGGTGAGGCGCAGGAAGCCGTTCTCCAGCCCGGCGGCGGGCAGCCACTCCACCGCGGTGATGTCGGCGAGCGCTATCGTGCGGGCCCCGCCCGCGGCCTTGGCGTCCTCCGTCTTCCAGTTCCACTCCAGACGCACCCGCTCGCCGTCGAAGCTCGCCGTACCGTCCCCGGCCGACACCGAGAGCGGCAGCGCGGGACCGGGCAGCAGGTACTCCGTCACCGGGACCGGGGGCACCTGCTCCAGCCGCAGGGCGTCACGGACCACGTCCACGAAGTATTCGGCGACCCCGTAGCGCTCGGACTCGACCAGCAGCTGATAGGGGTCGTGGGGCTCGGTCAGCCGGCCCGCGGTCGCGTGCAGCAGTGGATCGGCGCCGTCGCGCAACCGCAGCCTGAGCCGCCCGGACCGCTTGCCCTGCTCGAACGAAACGCCCGCCAGAGCGGCGAGCGGTACGCGGATCTCACCCAGGGTCCGGCGCAGCAGACCGACGTTCTTGTCCCGTCCCGGGGTCAGTCTCAGGGCGTCGCCGTCCAGGACCCACGTGCCGTCGCTCTGGATGATTTCCGTCATGGGGAGATTGTTTCACCCCATCTGCGAGAGAGTGGTCTATACCGTCGGGGCTCATGGAGTCCCCGAGCCGAACGAAGGGAGCGCATGTGAGACGGCACCACAGCACGACTCCCCGCAGAATCCGGATGCCCAGGACGAGCCGGGCCCTGGGCGCGCTGCTGCTCGCCGCGGCCGCCGGAGCCTTCACCGTGGGCGCCGCGCCCGCCGGGAAGGCGGCGCCCGCGGCGGCCGCGACGCCGCTGGGCCAGGTGGTCCCGGCCCCCGCCTCCGTCCAGGCGGGCGGATCCCCGTACCGCATCACGGCGGGCACCCGCATCCGCGTCGACGTCTCCCGTGGGGCGCGCAAGGTGGGCGAGTACCTCGCGGACGTCCTGCGGCCCTCCACCGGCTACCGCCTGCCGCTGACCACACAGGGCCAGGGCGGCATTCGGCTCCGGCTGGCCAAGGGGTCGTACGGCGCCGAGGGCTACCGGCTGGACAGCGCGGCGAGCGGGGTGACGATCACCGCCGGGGAGCCGGCCGGCCTCTTCCACGGTGTGCAGACCCTGCGGCAGCTGCTGCCCCCGGTCGTCGAGAAGAAGTCCGTGCAGCCGGGCCCGTGGCTGGTCGCCGGCGGCACCATCAAGGACAGCCCGCGCTACGCCTACCGGGGCGCCATGCTCGACGTCTCCCGGCACTTCTTCACCGTCACGCAGGTCAAGCGCTACATCGACGAACTCGCCCTCTACAAGATCAACAAACTGCATCTGCACCTGAGCGACGACCAGGGCTGGCGCATCGCCATCGACTCCTGGCCGCGCCTGGCGACCCACGGCGGTTCCACGCAGGTCGGCGGCGGCGAGGGCGGCCACTACACCAAGGCCGACTACAAGGAGATCGTCCGCTACGCGGCCTCCCGCCATCTGGAGGTCGTGCCCGAGATCGACATGCCCGGCCACACCAACGCGGCCCTCTCCTCCTACGCGGAGCTGAACTGCGACGGCGTGGCACCGCCGCTGTACACCGGCACCAACGTCGGGTTCAGCTCGCTGTGCGTGTCCAAGGACGTCACGTACGACTTCGTGGACGACGTCATCCGCGAGCTGGCCGCCCTCACCCCCGGCCGCTACCTGCACATCGGCGGCGACGAGGCGCACTCCACGAGCCATGACGACTACGTGAAGTTCATGAACCGGGTGCAGCCGATCGTCGCCAAGTACGGCAAGACGGTGATCGGCTGGCACCAGCTGACCGGCACCACCCCGGCCAAGGGCGCGCTCGCCCAGTACTGGGGCCTGGACTCCACCAGCGCCGCGGAGAAGGCCCAGGTCGCCCAGGCCGCGCAGAACGGCACCGGGCTGATCCTGTCCCCGGCCGACCGGGTGTACCTCGACATGAAGTACACCAAGGACACCCCGCTCGGACTGGCCTGGGCCGGCTACGTCGAGGTGCAGCGGTCCTACGACTGGGACCCGGGCAGCTACCTGCCCGGCGCGCCCGCCTCAGCGGTGCGCGGTGTCGAGGCCCCGCTGTGGTCGGAGACCCTGTCCACCTCCGCGCACATCGACGCCATGGCCTTCCCCCGGCTGCCCGGCGTCGCCGAACTCGGCTGGTCGCCCGCGGCCACGCACGACTGGAACACCTACAGGACGCGCCTGGCGGCCCAGGCGCCGCGCTGGGACGCGCTCGGGATCGGGTACTACCGCTCCCCGCAGGTGCCCTGGCCCGCACAGTAGGAACAGCGGGGGGACAAACGACGACGGGCACCCCGGAGGACCGTACTCCGGGGTGCCCGTCCGTCCGCGCCGGGGCTCACCGCCCCGCGAGGGGGTTCCGCAGGGTCCCGACCAGCTGGAGCGCCCCGGAGGGGTCCGCGAGGTCCACCATCTGCCGGTTGTCGCGCAGTTGGAGCCGGTTGAGGCAGGACAGCGCGAACTCGGGGGCGAACAGGTCGTACTGCCGGAACTTCCAGGCGAGTTCGGGCACCGACTCCTGGTACTCGCGGACCGCCTCGGCGACCGTCCGCCAGAAGCCGTCCTCCTCCAGGATGCCCTCGGTGGCGAGGCCCGCGGCCAGGAAGCGGAAGAAGCAGTCGAAGACGTCCGTGAAGAGGGACAGCAGCTTCTGGTCGTCCGGGACCTCCACCCGGATCCGCCGTACCTGGGGCGGCAGCGCGGCGTCCGGGTCCAGCACCGCGATCTCCTCGGCGATGTCCTTGAAGACCGCCCGCCGCACCTCGCCGTCCTCCAGCACCAGGATCACGTTCTCGCCGTGCGGCATGAACACCAGGTCGTAGGCGTAGAAGCTGTGCAGGAGAGGGGTGAGGTAGGCGCGCAGGTAGCCGCGCAGCCACTGCGTCGGGGACAGTCCGGAGCGCTCGATCAGCGCACGCGCGAAGGACGCCCCCTCGTGGTCCACGTGCAGCAGCGAGGCCATGGTGGCCAGGGACTCGCCGTCCCGCAGTGAGGGCACCGGGCTCTCGCGCCACAGCGCGGCCAGCATCTTCCGGTACGGCGAGTAGCGGTCCGTCGCCTCCTCGTACTCCAGGTGCCGGTAGCCGACGGCCGCCCGCTCGCGGATGATCGTCAGGCCGGTCGACTTCAGCACCGGGTCGTCGGCGATGAGCTGGGCCAGCCAGTCGTTGATGGCCGGGGTGGCCTCCATGTAGGCGGCCGACAGTCCGCGCATGAAGCCCATGTTGAGCACGGACAGCGCGGTCTTGACGTAGTGCCGGTGCGGGTTCGTCCGGTTGAAGAAGGTCCGGATGGACTGCTGGGCCAGGTACTCGTCGTCGCCCTCGCCCAGGCAGACCAGGTGCCGGCGGGCGATCTCGGCGGCGAAGGTGACGGTGAGCTTGTTCCACCACTGCCAGGGGTGGACGGGGATGAGCAGGTAGTCGGCGGGGTCGAGGCCCTGGCCGGTGAGGCGGGCGTGGAAGCGCTCGACGGTCTCCGCGCCCAGCTCCTCGCGCAGGAAGGCCTCGTAGCCGATGCCGACGCCCGCCGTGAAAGCCGCCCGTGAGCGGTGCGCGGCCAGCCACACCAGCCGGACGGGGCTCGCGGTCTCGGGGGCGTACGACAGGTACTCGTGGCCCCCGAAGCCGAGCCGCCCGTTGTTGGCGACGAAGCAGGGGTGGCCCTCGGTCATGCCGCTCTCGATGTCCTGGAAGGAGCCCTTCGCCAGCTCGGCCGAGGTGAGCCGCGGCTTGGCGAGCTTGTAGCAGGTGCTCGCCAGGGTGGAGGAGATCTCCTCCAGGTAGACCGGGAGGATCTCGTCGCTCAGCCCCAGCGACGCCTTGAACTCGATGAAGAAGTCCAGTGCGGCGAGCGGCAGTTCGGTGCCGTCGCGGTCGCGGGCGATCGAGTCCGGGTCCACCTGCCAGTGGTCGAGGGCGTGGCGGACGGCGGTGAAGCGGTAGCGGGTGAGGCCGTCGTCGGTGTGGACGGCCCAGTGGTCTCCGTCAGGCCGGGGAGCGAGCAGCCGCTCGTGCGTGAACTCGGCGAGCGCCTTGCGTATGAGCAGGCGGTTGGCGCTCTCCCAGCGCTCCGGGGAGAGGTGGGACACGGCGTCGGCGAGGGTCATGCCGTCACCCCTGTCGCCGCGGTGAACTGCTCCCGGGTGCAGAAGCTCAGCAACGCCGTCTTCTCTGGTTTGTTGATCTCGCGCTCCGGCACGAATCCGACGGCCGTGTTCAGTCTCTGCACGGCCTTGTTGCGCACGTCGGGCTCCACCACGACCCGGCGCGTCGACGGATCCTCGAACAGGTGCCGCAGCACGGCGGTGAGCACGGCCCGGGTGAACCCGTGCACCGGCGTGTCGGTCGGCGCGACCAGGAAGTGCATGCCGACGTCGCCCGGTTCCGGCTCGTACAGCCCCACCAGCTCGCGATGGGCCGGGTCGTACCTCTCCATCAGGAAGGCGGGCTCGCCGTCGTGCAGGCCGAGGAAGGCGTCGTGGTGGCGGTCGGCGGCGATCTCCATGTAGGCGCGCTCGACGTCCGTGAGCTTCGCGTCCTGCATCATCCAGAACGCCGCCTTGGGATGGGTGACCCAGCCGTGCAGCAGCTCGGCGTCCTTCAGCGGGTCGAGCGGACGGATCGTGAAGGTCATGCGGCGAACTCCTGGAAGGCGATGGTCTTCTCGACCGGGTAGTGCTCGGTGCCGAGCAGCTCGCGGATGATGCAGCTGTTGCGGTACGCGCCCATGCCCAGGTCGGGGCTGGTGACGCTGTGGGTGTGCACGCCGGCGTTCTGGAGGAAGACGCCCCGGCCGGTGACGTCGATCGCGTAGTTGCGGCCGATGTCGTGGTTGCCGTGGGAGTCGTAGCGCAGCCGGTCCCGGATCGGCTTCAGGAACTCCGGTTCGGCGTACCGGTAGCCGGTGGCCAGGACCAGGCCCTCGGAGCGCAGCTCGAAGTCCTTCCCCTGTTCCTCCTGGCGGAAGGTGAGGGTGTACGCGCCGTCGTGGTGGGTCGCGTCGGTGAGCGTGGAGTTGGTGAGCAGTCGGGTGGGGACCGGGCCACCGAGGTTCTTCTGGTAGAGCAGGTCGAAGATGTCGTCGATCAGGGTGCCGTCGATGCCCTTGAACAGCCCCTTCTGCTGCTCGGTGAGGCGGTAGCGGGTCTCCTCCGGCAGCGCGTGGTAGTAGTCGATGTACTCCGGGGAGGTCATCTCCAGCGTGAGCTTGGTGTACTCCAGCGGGAAGAAGCGCGGGGAGCGGGTGACCCAGTTCAGCCGGTAGCCGTGGACGTCGATCTCGCCGAGCAGGTCGTAGTAGATCTCGGCGGCGGACTGGCCGCTGCCCACCAGCGTGATCGACTCCTTGCGCTGGAGCGCCGCCTTGTGCTCCAGATAGCGGGAGTTGTGCAGGTGGTCGCCGGGCAGCTCACGGCAGGCCTCGGGAAGGTACGGGGGCGTGCCCGTGCCGAGCACCAGCCGGCGGGCGCGGTACGCGGCTCCGGTGTGCGTCCGCACGGTGTACAGCTCGTCGCCCTCGTCGTACGTCACCTCGGTGACCGTCGTGCCGAAGCGGACGCTGCTCAGCCGGGAGGCCGCCCAGCGGCAGTAGTCGTCGTACTCGACGCGCAGCGGGTAGAAGTTCTCCCGGATGTAGAACGAGTACAGACGGCCCTTCTCCTTCAGGTAGTTGAGGAAGGAGAACGGGGAGGTCGGGTCGGCCAGGGTGACCAGGTCCGACATGAACGGGGTCTGGAGGTGGGCGCCGTCGAGGAACATTCCCGAGTGCCACTCGAAGCCGGGCTTGGACTCCAGGAAGACGCCGTTCAGTTCGGCGATCGGCTCGGTGAGGCAGGCCAGGCCGAGGTTGAAGGGGCCCAGGCCGATGCCCACGAAGTCGTAGGCGGTCTGGGGCCGTTCCGGGGCCTCGGGGGCTTCGGTCGCTTCAGGACGCGCGGTCAAGGGACTCTCCCAGGTACTGCTCGGCGTGGCCGGCGATCAGGTCGAGGACGGCGGTGAGGTCGTCGGTGGTGGTCTCGGGGTTGAGCAGGGTGAACTTCAGGTAGTGGCGGCCGGCGACCTTGGTGCCCGCGACGGCCGCGGCGCCGGAGGCGAACAGGGCCTTGCGGGCGTAGAGGTTGGCGCGGTCGATCTCGGCCGGGTCGGTGACGGCCGCCGGGATGTAGCGGAAGACCAGGGTGGACAGCGCCGGCTCGACGACGACGTCGAAGCGCGGGTCGGAGGCGAGCAGTTTCCAGCCCGCGGCGGCCAGGTCGCACACCTCGTCGAAGAGCTGTCCGACGCCGTCGGCGCCCATCACCCGCAGGGTCATCCACAGTTTGAGGGCGTCGAAGCGGCGCGTGGTCTGGAGGGACTTGTCGACCTGGTTGGGGATGCGCTCGGTCACCGCGCGACGCGGGTTGAGGTAGTCCGCGTGATAGGTGGCGTGCCGCAGGACCGAGGCGTCCCGGACCAGCACGGCGGAGGAACTCACCGGCTGGAAGAAGGACTTGTGGTAGTCGACGGTGACCGAGTCGGCGCGTTCGATGCCGGCGAGCAGGTCGCGCCGGGTGGGGGAGACCAGCAGGCCGCAGCCGTAGGCCGCGTCGACGTGCAGCCAGGTGCCGAACCGCTCGCACAGTTCCGCGATCCCGGGCAGCGGGTCGACGGAGCCGAAGTCGGTGGTGCCGGCGGTGGCGACCACGGCCATCGGGACCAGCCCGTCGCGGCGGCAGCGCTCCAGCTCGTGGGCGAGCGTGAGGGTCTGCATGCGCTGGTCGTGGTCGACGGGGACACAGACCACCGACTCGGGGCCCAGGCCGAGCAGTCGGGCTGACTTCCGCACGCTGAAGTGGCTTGCCTCGGAGGTGAGGATCCGCAGCTTGGAGAGGGCGTCGCTCTTGGCCTCCTCACGGGCCAGCAGCAGCGCCTGGAGGTTGGACTGGGTGCCGCCGGAGGTGAACACGCCGTCGGCGTCGGGGCCGAGGCCGATGCGGGCGGCCGTCCAGTCGATGAGCTTGCGCTCGATCAGGGTGCCGCCCGCCGACTGGTCCCAGGTGTCGAGGGAGGAGTTGACGGCGGACAGGATGGCCTCGCCGAGCACCGCCGGGATGACGACCGGACAGTTGAGGTGGGCGAGGTAGCGGGGGTGGTGGAAGTAGACGGCGTCCTGGAGGTAGACCTCCTCCAGCTCGTCGAGGGCCGCCGTGGTGTCGTTCAGGGGCCGGTCGAGGTCGATCCGCTCGATGCGGGGGGCGAGGGCGTCGGCGGTCACGCCCGTGAACGGCCGGTCGGTGGTGGCCAGTCGGGCGGCCACCCGCTCCACTCCTTCTTTCACGGACCGGCGGTAGTGCTCCGCGGTCAGGTCGTTGAGCAGGTGTGAGCGCATGTGGGGGGTCCTCCGGTGGGTGGGGACGGTCCGAGCGGGACGGGAAGGCAGCGCCGTTCGCAGGCCCGGCTTAGGTTAGCCTAACCTAAGTTGATCTAGGTCGGGTGTTGCCCCGCCGTGACCGGTGTCACTCCTGCGCGCGCAACTGCTCCTCGCTCAGACCGTGCCGCCAGTAGCCCACGAAGGTGACGCGGCGCCGGTCGGTCCCGCGCTCGCCGACGAAGTGCCGGCGCAGCGCCCGGACGCACCCGGACTCGCCCGCAAGCCAGACGTAGGGCCGCGCGCCGGCCGGGAACCGGATGCCGCGCAGGGCGTCGAGCGCCATCGGGGGCCCCTCCGGGCGGCCCGGTTCGCGCACCAGCCAGGTGACCTCGGCGTCGGCGTCGGTCACCACGTCCTGGATGTCGCCCGTGTGCCACACCTCCAGCCAGGCGCGCACCCGCGTGCCGGCCGGCAGGGACTCCAGGATCGCGGTCGCCGCGGGCACGGCGGTCTCGTCGCCCCACATCACCACCAGATCGGTGTCCTCGGGCGGGCGGAAGCGGATCGCCCGGTTGTCCGCGACCGCCGGACCGAGCAGCAGGACGCGGTCGCCCGCAGTGGCGCGGGCGGCCCAGCGGGCGGCGGGGCCGGCGGGCACCGCGGCGCCGGGCTCCATGCCGTGCAGGGCGAAGTCGATGTCGATCTCGTCGGGCCCGTCGGGTCCGCGGCGCAGGGACCGCAGGGTGTACGAGCGCATCACCGCCCGTACGTCGCCGGGGAGGTCGCGCCAGCCCTGCCACCATCCGTCCCCGAGTTCGAGCGGCACCACCGGCTCGGTCTGGCCCGGGTGCGGCAGGAACAGGGAGAGGGACTGGTCGAGTCCGTCGGAGTGGAAGGCGATCAGATCGGGCCCGGCGAAGGTGACCCGGACGAGAGACGGGCCGAGCCGCCTCGTCCGTACGACCTGGAGGGAGAAGAAACGGAACGGGGCGGCCACGGCCGTCGTCATGGGTGCTCCTGAGTCATCGTCAGGGTGCTTGTGTGTGGGGGGTGGTGCGTGCGCGGGGGCACGGGTCGGGTCAGGCGACCTTCTTCGCCGTCTCGATGGCCTTCGCGAGGTCCTCGAGCAGCGGGGCGCACTTGTCGTACGACAGGATCGGCTCGGGGTTGCGGGCGATGACCTGCTTCGCCTTGACCGCGGGCAGCTTCTTCCAGGTGCCCTGGGTGATGTCGGCGGGCTGGATCGCCGAGGTGCGGTTGTCCATCATGATGATGTCCGCCGCGTACTTGTTGGCGTTCTCCCAGCTCAGGGACTCGTACCAGCCGCCGCCCTGCTTCTTGGCGCTCTCCGGGGGCTCGACGAAGTTCACGCCGAGGGCCTTGAAGTACTCCAGGTCGATGGAGAGGTTGGTGCCGGAGACGTAGAACAGGTCCTGGCTCGCGGAGCCCGCCAGCACCTTGATGTCCGGCTTCGACCGGGCGGCGGCGCGCAGCCGGACGGCCGCGTCCTCGAACCGCTTCCTGGCCTGCTTCACCTTGTCGCCGGTGACGTCCGCGCCGAGCGACTCGGCCAGCGCGAGCATGCGCTCCAGCGGCTCCGTCAGCTGCCGGTCGTATACGGAGATCCCCACGGTGGGGGCGCCGACGGCGAGGATCTTCTTCTTCGACTCCTCCGGGACGTACCAGAGGGTGCCCGCGTCGTCGAACATGGTGGAGACGAGCAGGTCGGGGGCGAGGGACGCGTACTTCTCGATGTTGAACTGGCCCCACTCGTTGCCGAGCACCGTCACCTTGCTGACGTCCATGTCGCCGGCCTGCACATCGGCCTTGCCGTCCTTGGTCGTCGTCGGGCCGAAGACGCCCTCGACCCGGACGCCGTAGTCGTGCAGCGCGGCGGCGACCCCGACGAAGGCGACGATCCGCGAGGGGGTCTTGTCGGTCTTCACGGTCTGCCCGCGGTCGTCCTTGAAGGCCCAGGGGCCGGACGCGCCGGCCGCCGACTTGCCGCCCGAGCCGCCGCCTTTCGCGTCGCCGTCACCACAGGCTGCGAGTACGGCGCCGAGGCCGAGGGCGCCGCCCGCGGCGAGGATGCCGCGGCGGGAGAGATGGGTGGCACGGGCGTTGGGCATGGGTGTGACTGCTTTCGAACGGGGCGGAGCGCCCGCCGGACAGGTTCGAAGGTAGGTTAGCCTAACCTCAGTTCCTGTCCAGGGGGCGGGTCGCCGCGTCCGTGCCGGTCGGCGGCCCGTGCGCCGGCGGGGTGTCAGCTCGTCAGGCCCAGCTCCCTCGCGATCAGCATCCGCTGCACCTCGCTCGTGCCCTCGCCGATCTCCAGGATCTTGGAGTCGCGCCACATACGGGCCACCGGATACTCGTTCATGAAGCCGTAGCCGCCGTGGACCTGGGTGGCGTCGCGGGCGTTGTCGACGGCGATCGTCGAGGAGTAGAGCTTGGCGAGCGCGGCCTCCTTCTTGAAGGGCTCGCCGGCCACCAGCCGGTAGGCGGCGTCGCGCCAGGCCAGGCGGGAGGTGTGGGCCTTCATCTCCATGTCGGCGATCTTGAACTGGATGGCCTGGTTGGAGCCGATGGGCTTGCCGAAGGCGTGCCGCTCCTTGGCGTACTTCACCGACTCGTCCACACAGCCCTGGGCCAGCCCGGTCGCCAGCGCCGCGATGGCGATCCGGCCCTCGTCGAGGATCCGCAGGAACTGAGCGTAGCCGCGGCCCAGTTCGCCCAGCAGGTTCGCCGCCGGCACCCGGACGTCGGCGAAGGACAGCTCACGGGTGTCGGACGCGTTCCAGCCGACCTTCGAGTAGGCGGGCGCCACCGTGAAGCCGGGCGTGCCGGAGGGGACGATGATCGCGGAGATCTGCGGGCGCCCGTCGGGCTTGTGGCCGGTCACCGCGGTCACCGTCACCAACCCGGTGATGTCCGTACCCGAGTTGGTGATGAAGCACTTGGTGCCGTTGATCACCCACTCGTTGGTGTCCGGGTCCAGCCGGGCCGTCGTACGCGTCGCGCCCGCGTCCGAACCGCCGTCCGGCTCGGTGAGGCCGAAGGCGCCCAGAATCTCGCCGGAGCACAGCCGCGGCAGCCACTCGCGCTTCTGCTCCTCGGTGCCGAAGAGGTGGATCGGCATGGCGCCGAGCGAGACTCCGGCCTCCAGCGTGATGGCGACCGAGGAGTCCACCCGGGCCAGCTCCTCCAGCGCGATGCCCAGCGCCAGGTAGTCGCCGCCCATGCCGCCGTACTCCTCCGGGAACGGCAGCCCGAACAGGCCCATGCGGCCCATCTCCCGGACGATCTCGTACGGGAACTCGTGCCGCTCGTAGAAGTCGCCGATCTTCGGGGCGACGACGTCGTGGGCGAACTGCTCCACCGTACGGCGGAGTTCCTCCAGCTCGGGGGAGAGGCGGTGGTTCATCGTCGATCACTGCTCCTTGTGGGAGAGGGCACGGAGGGTGCGGGAGGGGCTGGGGCGGCCCAGCTGATCGGCCATCCACACGCTGGTGGCGGTCAGGCGGCCGAGGTCGACTCCGGTCTCGATGCCGAGACCCTGCAGCATCCACACGAGGTCCTCGGTGGCGAGGTTGCCGGTGGCGGACTTGGCGTACGGGCAGCCGCCGAGGCCGCCCGCGGAGGCGTCGACGGTGGTGACGCCGTGCTGGAGGGCGGCCAGGGTGTTGGCGAGGGCCTGGCCGTAGGTGTCGTGGAAGTGCACGCCGAGCGCGGAGGTCGGCACGTGCTGTTCGTTGAGCGTGGCCAGCAGCTCCAGGACGTGCCCCGGGGTGGCGACGCCGATCGTGTCCCCGAGGCTCAGCTCGTCGCAGCCCATGTCCAGCAGTGCCCTGCACACGTGGGCGACCTGGTGGAGCGGGACGGCGCCCTCCCAGGGGTCGCCGAAGCACATGGAGACGTAGCCGCGGACATGGGCGCCCTTCTCCTTCGCACGGGCCACGACGGGTTCGAAGACCGCGAGCGACTCCTCCACCGTGCGGTTGAGGTTGGCCTTGGCGAAGGACTCGGTGGCGCTGGCGAAGACGGCGATGCGGTCCGCCCCCAGGGCGAGCGCGCGCTCCAGCCCGCGCGCATTGGGCACGAGGACCGGCAGACGCACCCCCTTCAGATCCTTGACCTGGGCGAACAGCGCCTCCGCGTCCGCCAGTTGGGGTACCCACTTCGGGTGGACGAAGCTGGTGGCCTCCACGGTGGTCAGGCCCGCGTCGGCGAGGCGGCGGATGAACTCCGCCTTGACCTCGGTCGGCACGGTCGCCTTCTCGTTCTGCAGTCCGTCGCGCGGTCCGACCTCGTGGATCCTGATCCGCGCGGGCAGGTCGGGGGCCGGGACCACCATCGGGAGGCCGGTGTCCGACGTGCCCAAGCGGTCCGAGGTGCTCATGCCGTCTCCTCCTCCACGGGGGCGATGACCGCCAGGACCTGGTCCATGGCGACCGTCGTGCCCGGTGTGACGTCCAGCTCGGTGACGGTGCCGGCGTGCGGCGCGGAGATGACGTGCTCCATCTTCATCGCCTCGACGACCAGCAGGCTCTGCCCCGCGGCCACCTCGTCGCCGACCGCGACCTTCACCACCGTGACCGTGCCCGGCATGGGGGCGGTGAGCGAGTCGGCGCCGGAGTGGGCCGCGCGGCTGAGGGAGGCGGCCACCGGGTCGTGGTCGCGCACGTGCCAGGCGTCGCCGTCGCGGGCCAGCCAGTCGGCGGCGCGGTGGAAGGTGTGGCGGACGCCGTCGAGAGTGACGGACACCGTGTCGTCGGTGACCGTGTGGGTGCCGCGCACCTGGTGAGTGACGGGTTCGAGTCCCGCCGCTCGCAGCGGGAACGCCGTCGGCTTCGGCTCCCCGCCCAGCCGCCAGCCGCTCGGCACGGAGAACGGGTCGGTCCAGCCCCCGCCCTTCGGCCGCAGGTCCTCCAGCCGTACGGCCGCGGCGGCCTCGTAGACCTCCTCCGGCACCTCCGCGGGGATCAGCTCGTCCGCCACCCGCTCCACCAGCCCGGTGTCCAACTCGCCCGCCACCACGGCCGGGTGGGCCAGCAGCCGGCGCAGGAACCCGGCGTTGGTCTGCACCCCCAGCGTGACCGTCCCGGCGAGGGCCGCCCGCAGTTTCCTGAGCGCGGTGGCGCGGTCCGGGCCGTGGGCGATCACCTTGGACAGCATCGGGTCGTACAGGCTGCCGACCTCGGTGCCCTCGCTGAGCCCGGAGTCGGTGCGCACGCCGTCTCCCTCCGGCTCGCGCAGCCCGAGCACCGTGCCGCCCGAGGGCAGGAACCCGCGGGCCGGGTCCTCCGCGCACAGGCGGGCCTCGATCGCGTGACCGGTCAGCCGGACGTCCTCCTGGGCGAACGCCAGCGGCTCGCCCGCCGCCACCCGCAGCTGCCACTCCACCAGGTCCAGGCCCGTGATCAGCTCGGTGACCGGGTGCTCCACCTGGAGGCGGGTGTTCATCTCCATGAAGAAGTACGACGCCGGGTCCTTGCCGGGGACGATGAACTCCACCGTGCCCGCGCCCCGGTACCCGCAGGAGCGGGCCGCCTGGACCGCGGCCTCGCCCATCGCGGCCCGGGTCTCCTCGTCGAGGAGCACGCTCGGCGCCTCCTCGACGATCTTCTGATGGCGGCGCTGGAGGGAGCACTCGCGCTCGCCGAGGTGCACCACGTTGCCGTGGCCGTCGGCCAGGACCTGGATCTCGATGTGCCGGGGGCGGTCGACCCAGCGCTCGACCAGCAGGGTGTCGTCGCCGAAGGAGGCGCGGGCCTCACGGCGGGCGGCGGCGATCTCCTCGTCGATCAGGCCGGCGTCCCGCACCAGCCGCATGCCCTTGCCGCCGCCGCCGGCGGACGGCTTCAGCAGCACCGGCATGCCGATCCCGCGGGCGGCGTCGGCGAGCTGGGCGTCGGTGAGCCCGGAACCGCTGGAGCCGGGGACCACCGGCACCCCGGCGGCCTTCACCGTCTCCTTGGCGCGGATCTTGTCGCCCATGAGGGAGATCGCGTCGGCCGGAGGGCCGATGAAGACCAGCCCGGCCTCCTCGCAGGCGCGCGCGAACCCGGCGTTCTCCGCCAGGAAGCCGTACCCCGGGTGGACGGCCTGCGCGCCGGTGCGGGCGGCGGCCTCCAGGATCCGCTCGACGGACAGATAGCTCTCGGCCGCGGGCGCCGGGCCGATCCGGACCGCCGTGTCGGCCTCCCGGACGTGCCGGGCGCCGGCGTCGGCGTCGGAGAAGACGGCCACCGAGCGCACGCCGAGCGCGCGCAGCGTACGGATGACCCGGACGGCGATCTCGCCCCGATTGGCCACCAGAACCGTTTCGAACATGGTCACGAGGTCCCCCCTCACATCCGGAAGACGCCGAACTGGGGGTCACCCAGCGGGGCGTTGGCGCACGCGGTCAGGGCCAGGCCCAGCACCTGGCGGGTCTCCAGCGGGTCGATCACGCCGTCGTCCCAGAGGCGGGCGGTGGCGTAGTAGGCGTTGCCCTGGTGCTCGTACTGGGCGCGGATGGGGGCCTTGAAGGACTCCTCGTCCCGCTCGGGCCACTCCTCGCCGCGGGCTTCGAGCTGGTCCCGCTTGACGGTGGCGAGCACGGAGGCGGCCTGCTCGCCGCCCATGACGGAGATCTTGGCGTTCGGCCACATCCACAGGAAGCGGGGGGAGTAGGCCCGGCCGCACATGGAGTAGTTGCCCGCGCCGTACGAACCGCCGACCACGACGGTCAGCTTGGGCACGCGGGTGCAGGCGACCGCGGTGACCATCTTGGCGCCGTGCTTGGCGATGCCGCCCGCCTCGTAGTCCTTGCCCACCATGAAGCCCGAGATGTTCTGCAGGAACAGCAGCGGGATCCCGCGCTGGTCGCACAGCTCGATGAAGTGGGCGCCCTTCTGGGCGGACTCGGAGAACAGGATGCCGTTGTTGGCGACGATCCCGACCGGGTGGCCGTGGATCCGGGCGAAGCCGGTGACGAGGGTCTGCCCGAACTCGGCCTTGAACTCGGCGAAGCGGGAGCCGTCGACCACGCGCGCGATGATCTCGCGGACGTCGTAGGGGGTGCGGGGGTCGGCGGGCACCGCCCCGTACAGCCCGTGGGGGTCGATCTTGGGCTCGACCGCCTCGGTGACCTCCCAGGGCAGGGTGCCGCGCGCGGGGAGGGTCGCCACGATGTTCCGCACGATGCGCAGGGCGTGGGCGTCGTCCTCGGCGAGGTGGTCGGTGACGCCGGAGATCCGGGAGTGCACCTCGCCGCCGCCGAGCTCCTCGGCGGTCACGACCTCGCCGGTGGCCGCCTTCACCAGCGGCGGCCCGCCCAGGAAGATCGTGCCCTGGTTGCGGACGATCACGGCCTCGTCGCTCATCGCCGGGACGTAGGCCCCGCCGGCCGTGCAGGAGCCGAGGACGGCGGCGATCTGCGGGATCCCGGCGCCCGACAGCCGGGCCTGGTTGTAGAAGATCCGCCCGAAGTGCTCCCGGTCGGGGAAGACCTCGTCCTGCATGGGCAGGAAGGCGCCGCCGGAGTCGACCAGGTACAGGCAGGGCAGGCGGTTCTCCAGGGCCACCTCCTGGGCCCGCAGGTGCTTCTTCACCGTCATCGGGTAGTAGGTCCCGCCCTTGACGGTGGCGTCGTTGGCGACGATCACGCACTCGCGGCCGGCGACCCGTCCGATGCCGGCGATGACCCCGGCGGCCGGTGCCTGGCCGTCGTACATCCCGTCGGCGGCCAGCGGTGCCAGTTCCAGGAAGGGCGACCCGGCGTCGAGGAGGGTGTCCACGCGGTCGCGCGGCAGCAGCTTCCCGCGCGCGGTGTGCCGGGCGCGCGCCCTCTCGCCGCCGCCGAGCCGTGCGGCGGCGAGCTTGCCGCGCAGCTCCTCGGCGAGCGCGCGGTGTGCCTGCTCGTTGGCCCGCCAGGCCTCCGACGCGGGATCGGCCGCGCTCGTCAGCTCCGGTGCCTCGTGCATCCTTGCGGTCCCCTCACCCGGTGGTCGGTGCCCCCGGCTGTTAATGAGCGTTAACGCGTTTCCCTCCAGGTTAACGAGCGCTAACCTCCCTGTCTACAATTACTTCCATGGCCACCCGAACCGACGCCCCCACCCGCCGCGAGCAGATCCTCAAGGAAGCCGCGAGGCTCTTCGCCGAACGCGGCTTCCACGGTGTCGGCGTCGACGAGATAGGCGCCGCCGTGGGCATCAGCGGGCCAGGTCTGTACCGGCACTTCGCGGGCAAGGACGCGATGCTCGCCGAGCTGCTGGTCGGCATCAGCGGTCAGCTCCTGACGGGGGCGAAGCGGCGTCTGGCCGAGGCCGACGGGGTGGCCGGGCCGGAGGCGGTGCTCGACTCCCTCATCGAGGGGCACATCGACTTCGCGCTCGACGACCGTCCCCTCATCACCTTGCACGACCGGGAGCTGGACCGCCTGCGGGACAGCGACCGCAAGCTGGTGCGCCAGCTTCAGCGGCAGTACGTCGAGCTGTGGGTGGAGGTGGTCCGTCAGGTCCACCCGGATCTCGCCGAGCCGGCCGCGCGGTCGGCCGTGCACTCGGTGTTCGGGCTGCTGAACTCCACGCCGCATCTGGGGCGGGCGGGTGCCCTGCCGGGGCGGGGGGACACGGCGGAGTTGCTGCATCGGATGGCGCGGGGGGCGTTCGCGTCGGCGCCCGCGCCTGCGGCGGGCTGAGCGGTTTGCGGGTGCGGCCCGGCTTGTGACGGGGCTGCGCCCCATCCCCCGGGGGTGTGGCGTTGGTTCGCCCCCGCCGCCCCTGCCCGTCCCGGCCCCTCTGGGCCGTCTCTTCCGTGACCTGTGTTACCCGGGCCGCTCTTTACGGCGTTGTGTACTCGCCGGTACGTTGGTGTGAGCAAGCGCTTAGACAGTCCGTGTGTGGAGGTGGCGGCGTGCGTCGTACGGTGTTCAGTGAGGATCACGAGGCGTTCCGGGAGACCCTCCGCGCCTTCATCGAGGCCGAGGTCGTGCCGGTCTACGACGAGTGGTGCGCCGCCGGCCAGGTCCCGCGCGAGTTCTACCACCGGCTCGCCGAGCTCGGCCTGTTCGGCATCAACGTCCCCGAGGAGTACGGCGGCGCCGGACTCCAGACGCACCGGTTCGAGGCCGTCCAGTACGAGGAGACCGCCCGCGCGGGCGTCACCTTCGGCGGCTCCGGCGTCCACGTCCTGCTCGCGCTGCCCTACCTCAAGATGCTCGCCACCGACGAGCAGAAGAAGCGCTACCTGCCCAGGTTCGTCTCCGGCGAGGAGATGTGGGCCATCGCGATGACCGAGCCCGGCACCGGCTCCGACCTCGCGGGCATGAAGACCACCGCCCGGCTGAGCGAGGACGGCACGCACTACGTCCTCAACGGCGCCAAGACCTTCATCACCGGCGGCGTCCACGCCGACAAGGTCATCGTCTGCGCCCGCACCGCCGCCCCGACGGCCGAGGACCGCCGCCACGGCATCTCCCTGTTCGCCGTGGACACCCGGTCCGAGGGCTACTCGGTGGGCCGCAAGCTCGACAAGCTGGGCCTGAAGGCCTCCGACACCGCCGAGCTGGCGTTCGTCGACGTCAAGGTGCCGGTCGAGGACCTGCTCGGCGAGGAGAACAAGGGCTTCTCCTACCTCGGCGCCAACCTGCCCTCAGAGCGGTGGGGCATCGCCTTCGGCGCCTACGCGCAGGCCGGCGCCGCCGTCCGGTTCGCCAAGCAGTACGTGCAGGAGCGCACCGTCTTCGGCAAGCCGGTCGCCCACTTCCAGAACACCAAGTTCGAGCTGGCCGCCTGCCAGGCCGAGGTGGACGCGGCGCAGGCCGTCGCCGACCGTGCGCTGGACGCCCTCGACGCCGGCGAACTCACCCCCGCCGAGGCCGCCTCCGCCAAGCTGTTCTGCACCGAGGTCGCCCACCGCGTCATCGACCGCTGCCTCCAACTGCACGGCGGCTACGGCTACATGAACGAGTACCCGATCGCCCGCCTGTACGCGGACAACCGCGTCAACCGCATCTACGGCGGCACCAGCGAGATCATGAAGTCGATCATCGCCAAGGACATGGGCCTGTAAGGGCAGGACGGCGCATGAACCCAGCACTTCGGTCCCTGCTCGATCTGCTCGACCTGGAGCGGATCGAGCGGGACATCTTCCGCGGCCAGTCCCGCTACGCGGTCGTCCCGCGCGTCTTCGGCGGGCAGGTCGCGGCGCAGGCGCTGGTCGCCGCCGGGCGCACGGTTCCCGCGGACCGGCACGCGCACTCGCTGCACGCGTACTTCCTGCGCCCCGGCGACCCGGGCGCGCCCATCGTCTACACCGTGGACCGCATCCGCGACGGCCGCTCCTTCACCACCCGCCGGGTCGTCGCGGTCCAGCACGGGCAGCCCGTCTTCCACCTCTCGGCGTCCTTCCAGACGTACGAGGAGGGGCTGGAGCACCAGGCGCCCATGCCGCCCGCCCCGGACCCGGAGACCCTGCCCACCTCGCAGGAGCGGATGCGCGGCTACGAGCACCTCCCGCGCCAGGTCGTGGAGCGGTTCCTGGAGGCCCGCGAGGCCGTCGACCTGCGCTACGCCGACGAGCCGCCGTACGGCAGGTTCGGCGAGCCGCGCGAGCCGCACTCCCAGGTGTGGTTCCGGGCCAACGGCAAGCTCGACGGCGACATCGACGAACCTCTCCTGCACGTCGTCCTCGCCACCTACGTCTCCGACATGACGCTGCTGGACTCCGTGCTGCTCGCGCACGGCCGCGGCGGCTGGGCGGTCGGCGACGTGGTCGGAGCCTCGCTGGACCACGCGATGTGGTTCCACCGGCCGTTCCGGGCCGACGAGTGGCTGCTGTACGACCAGGAGTCCCCCTCCGCGCACGGCGGCCGCGGACTCGGCCAGGCCCGCATCTACACCCAGGACGGCCGGCTGGCGATCTCGGTGATCCAGGAGGGCGTGGTCCGCGTGCCCCGGTCCGGGAAACCTGCCGGGGCTCAGTGCCGCGGTCCTAGCCCAGGCCCGCCCGGTCCAGCAGGTACGCCGTCATCGGGTCGTAGTACCGGGGGCTGACCACGTGGTCGTCGAGCGGCACGGTCACCTGGACGGTCCCCTCGGCCTCGCCGACGAACAGGGCCGGGTCGTTGCAGTCGGCGTAGCCGACCGAGTCCACGCCGTGCTGACCGGCGTATCCCGCCCAGCCGTGGTCGGCGACGACCAGGTCGGGCAGCGGGCGGCCCTCGCGCTCCAGACCGGTGAGCACGGCCCGCATCGGCTCGCCGGAGTGGGTGTGCCACAGCGTGGCGCCGTGTTCCAGGACGGCCACGTCCGCGAACTGCATGACGTACCCCTCGTCCGTCTGGAGCCCGTCCGGGATCACCACGATCTCGCAGCCGGCGGCGCGCAGGGCGGCGGCGGTGGCGCGGTGCACGTCGAGCAGGCCGCCGGGGTGACCGGTGGCGAACAGGACCCGCTGACGGCTGTCGGCCGCCTTGCGCAGCCGGCCGGCCATCCGCTCCAGGGCGTCGACGGTCAGCTCGGGGTCGATGGTGTCCTGGCCGTAGCGGTGCTCCGGGTCGTCGTTGACGCCGACGCGCTCCGCCATCACCGCCAGCACGTCCTGCTCGTCGCTCCAGCGGTCGCCGAGCTCCAGACCGAGCCAGAAGTGGCGGTCGCCGTTCGCGAGCTTGCGGTAGTGGGAGAGGTTGTTCTCGCGAGGGGTGGCGACGTCCCCTGCGATACGGGTCCTCACGAGGTGGTCGACGAGCTCGGCGCGGCTGGGTGTCCCGGATATCGGCATGGCTCCCATTGTGGTGCAGCGCACTGCCCGCGTCGCCGGTGTCCCGGCCGCTGGGACGCGGGTCACGCCCGCCGCAGGGCGAACCACAGTTCCATGCGGACGTCGGGGTCGTCCAGGTCGGTGCCGAGGAGGGCGGCGCACCGGGCGATGCGCTGGCGGACGGTGTTGCGGTGCACGGACAGGGCGACCGCGGTGCGGTCCCAACTGCCGTGCAGGGACAGCCAGGTGCGCAGCGTCTCGATGAGCGCGGGAGCCTCGCCGAGCGGGGCGAGCAGCGCCTGGGCGTGGGCGTCTGCCTCGTCCCGCGGGAGCAGGTCGGTCAGGCCGGGGCGGGTGCCGTGGCCGACCAGGGCGGCGCGGGTGGCGCGGGCGCGGGCCAGGGCGCGGGCCGCCTGGGCGTCGGCCGTCGTCCAGTCGCCGGGGCCCACGGCGGTGCTCACCCCGAGGGCCCAGCCGGGCTGGGGGCCGGGCTCCCGCTCGGCGGGCAGGAGGACCCGTACGACCCCGTCGGCGAGGTCGACCAGGGCCGAGCCCAGCGCGGCGCCGAGCGCGGCGGCGGCCACGGCGTCGGCCGCCTGGGTCTCCGGCCGCGCGTGCACGACGACCCACAGTCCGGTCCCGAGCAGCGGTGCCACCTCCTCGGGCGCCGCGCCCAGCAGCACCCGTACCAGCGCCGAGGATCGGGCCGCCCCCGTACCGCTGCGGTGCTCCCCGGTGAGCAGCGAGAGCAGCACGGCGGCCACGGACGCGATGGTGTGGTCCCCGGGTTCACGGCGCGGCGAGGACACCCCGAGCACGAAGCCCTGCCCGGTCCCGAGGGCGTAGGCGGCGAGATGGCTGCCGGCCACGGTGTCGGTGGCGGAGGAGGGCGCGGGCCGGCCCACGGGGGCGGCTGCCGGGGCGGGCCGGCCGGTCGGGGCCGGAGCCGGGGTCGTGGGCGTCCGGACGGGCGTGCCCGGCGGGGTCGTGCCCGCGGGCGCCGTGGTCGCCGGGGCCGGGCGGACCACGTCCGTCAGATGGGCGAGCGCCTGGCGGGCGGCGTCGTGCGGGGCGCGGCCCGCCGAGGCGATCTCCGCGCCGTCCGGGCCGTACAGGGCCGCCCACCCGGTCAGGCGCTGGGCCAGCTGGCGCAGGACGGAGGGGACGGGGTCGGGGCGGGAGGCGGCGGCCGCGAGCCTCTGCTGCGCCTCCGTGACGCGGCGCAGTTCCGCCAGTCGGGCCTGCGCCATCAGCTGCCAGACGGCGCGGGCGACGCCGGAGAAGGTGGTCTGCGTCGGGACCTCCAGGAGCGGCAGGCCGTGGGCCTCGCAGGCCGCCACCAGCGTGCGCGGCACCGAGTCGTGCACCGGCGCCAGGCCGAAGCCGATGGCCGCGCCGCCCGCCGCGGCCACCCGGGAGACATACGTGTCGAAGTACGGGCCGGTGGCGTCCGCGGGGGTGACGTGCACGCCGGCCGTCAGCAGCAGCTCGCCGCCCAGCAGGTACGGGTAGGGGTCGGCCATCTCGGAGGTGTGCGCCCAGTGGATCACGGTGCCCCGGTCGGCCGGGCCGGCGATCAGGCGCAGCGCGAGGTCCTCCCGGGCCAGCAGCGCGGACAGCGGGATCGGTGGGGTCGGTGGGACCGCCGGGGCCAGTGACACGGATGCGTCCGGCATGATGTGCATTCCCTCCATACGACCGCGACTCGAATGGATGAAAAGTACACTTCGCAGTCGCTTTTCGGCCACCTAGTGTCTAGGGGACCGGCAGCCACGGGTACGGGCGATGTCCCCGCGAGCCCTTGCCGACGTCCACCCCCACATATCTGCACGACCCCATACATCTGCACGACACCGCCACCCGGATGTGCGCGAAGGAGGGCCCCACATGGCCGTCGACTACACAGTGATCGTCGTCTATCTCGCCGGCATGCTGGCCATGGGCTGGTGGGGCATGCGCCGCGCCAAGTCCAAGAGCGAGTTCCTGGTCGCGGGCCGCCGCCTGGGCCCCGCGATGTACTCCGGCACCATGGCGGCGATCGTCCTCGGCGGCGCGTCCACCATCGGCGGCGTGGGCCTCGGCTACAAGTACGGCCTCTCCGGTGCCTGGATGGTCTTCACCATCGGCCTCGGAATCCTCGCCCTCTCGGTCTTCTTCTCCGCCCGCATCGCCCGGCTGAAGGTCTACACCGTCTCCGAGATGCTCGACCTGCGCTACGGCGGCAAGGCCGGCATCATCTCGGGCGTCGTGATGTGGGCGTACACCCTGATGCTGGCGGTGACCTCCACCATCGCGTACGCCACGATCTTCGACGTGCTGTTCGACCTGAACCGCACCGTCGCGATCATCCTCGGCGGCACGATCGTCGTGGCCTACTCCACCCTCGGCGGCATGTGGTCCATCACGCTGACCGACATGGTGCAGTTCGTGGTGAAGACGATCGGCGTGCTGCTCCTGCTGCTGCCCATCGCCGTCGTCAAGGCGGGCGGCTTCAGCGAGATGAAGGCCAAGCTGCCGACCTCCTACTTCGACCCGCTGGGCATCGGCGGCGAGACGATCTTCACGTACGTCCTGATCTACACCTTCGGCATGCTGATCGGCCAGGACATCTGGCAGCGCGTGTTCACCGCCCGCAGCGACACCACCGCCAAGTGGGGCGGCACCGTCGCCGGCACCTACTGCCTGGTCTACGCGATCGCCGGCGCGGTCATCGGCACCGCCGCCAAGGTGCTGTACCCCAACCTCGGCAGCGCCGACGACGCCTTCGCCACCATCGTCAAGGCGGACCTGCCCGTCGGTGTCCGCGGCCTTGTGCTCGCCGCCGCGCTGGCCGCGGTGATGTCCACCTCCTCCGGCGCGCTGATCGCCTGCGCCACCGTCGCCAACAACGACATCTGGTCCCGGCTGCGCGGCGCCGTCCGCCGCGACGGGGAGGAGCACGACGAGGTCAAGGGCAACCGCGTCTTCATCCTGATCATGGGCGTCGGCGTGATCTGCACCGCCATCGCGCTCAACAACGTCGTCGAGGCGCTGACCGTCGCCTACAACCTGCTCGTCGGCGGGCTGCTCGTGCCGATCCTCGGCGGACTGCTGTGGAAGCGCGGCACCGCGCACGGCGCCCTCGCCTCCGTGATCGTCGGCGGCGCCGCGGTCATCGGCCTCATGGCGACCTTCGGCATCCTCGCCAATGAGCCCGTCTACTACGGCCTGCTGTCCTCCCTGGCCGCCTATGTCATCGTCTCCCTGGCGACCAAGCCGACCGACGCGGCCGTCCTCGCCGCCTGGCGCGAGCGGCTCGCCGGGCGCACCTCCGAACTCGCGTCCGAACCGGCCCCCGCTCACCAGTAGAGTCGATCACGAGCCATCACATACGCGACGAAGCGCAAGAAAGAAGGCATTTCAGCATGAGCAGCACCGAGACGCCCCGCGGTCCCGTCGACTCCTCCCGCGTCCCGCGGTACGCCGGCCCCGCGACCTTCGCCCGGCTGCCGCGCCTCGACGAGGTGGGCACCGCCGACGTCGCCGTCGTGGGTGTGCCGTTCGACTCCGGCGTCTCGTACCGGCCGGGCGCCCGCTTCGGCGGCAACGCCATCCGTGAGGCGTCCCGGCTGCTGCGCCCCTACAACCCGGCACAGGACGCCTCCCCGTTCGCCCTCGCCCAGGTCGCGGACGGCGGCGACATCGCCGTGAACCCGTTCAACATCAACGAGGCCGTCGAGACCATGGAGGCCGCCGCCGACGAACTCCTCGGCACCGGCGCCCGGTTGATGACCCTCGGTGGCGACCACACCATCGCGCTGCCGCTGCTGCGGTCCGTCGCCAAGAAGCACGGCCCGGTCGCGCTGCTCCACTTCGACGCCCACCTCGACACCTGGGACACCTACTTCGGCGCCGAGTACACGCACGGCACCCCGTTCCGGCGGGCGGTGGAGGAGGGCATCCTCGACACCGAGGCGCTCTCCCACGTCGGCACCCGCGGCCCGCTGTACGGCAAGCAGGACCTCACCGACGACGAGAAGATGGGCTTCGGCATCGTCACCTCCGCCGACGTCTACCGCCGCGGCGCCGACGAGGTGGCCGACCAGCTGCGGCAGCGCATCGGCGACCGCCCGCTGTACATCTCCATCGACATCGACTGCCTCGACCCGGCGCACGCGCCCGGCACCGGCACCCCCGAGGCGGGCGGCATGACCTCCCGCGAACTGCTGGAGATCCTGCGCGGCCTGGCCTCCTGCAACCTGGTCTCCGCCGACGTCGTCGAGGTGGCCCCGGCGTACGACCACGCCGAGATCACCTCGGTGGCCGCCTCCCACACGGCGTACGAACTGACCACGATCATGACCCGCCAGATCGCGGCGGCCCGGAAGGACGCGTAAGCGACGTGACGCACGACCACGACCTGGTACTTCGCCCGACACCCGCGCAGACGGAGGCCGCCCTCAACTCTCCCCCCGGCCGCAACGGCGGAGACCTGGTCGTGGAGACCCTGGCCGGGCTGGGCGCGACGACCGTCTTCGGCCTGCCCGGCCAGCACGCCCTCGGCATGTTCGACGCGCTGCGCCGCTCGGACCTCACGTACGTGGGCCTGCGGGTGGAGAACAACGCGGGCTTCGCCGCCGACGCGTTCGGCCGGATCACCGGCGAGGCGGCACCGCTGCTGCTGTCGACCGGCCCTGGAGCGCTGACCTCGCTGGCCGCGCTCCAGGAGGCGGCGGCGGCCTCGGCCCCCGTCCTGGCCATCAGCAGCCAGATCCCGAGGGCGGGGCTCGGCGGCGGCCGCCACGGCTACCTGCACGAACTGCCCGACCAGGCCGCCTCGTTCCGTGGCGTGGTGAAGTCGGTCCACACGGTCCGTGCCCAGTCCCAGATCCCCTCCGCCATCGCGGCCGCCTGGAAGTCGGCGCTCACGGTCCCGCACGGGCCCGTGTGGGTGGAGATCCCGCAGGACGTGCTGCTGGACGCGACGAGCCTGCCGGTGGTGACGGCGCTGGACGCGACCCCGGAGGAGCTGGTCCCGCGTCCCGAGCTCACCGCGGTGGCGGCCGACCTGCTGTCGAAGGCGGCTCGCCCGGCGGTCGTCGCGGGCGGGGGAGCGGTCCGCGCCGACGCGTCCGGCAAGCTGCTGGCGCTCGCGGAGCGGCTGAACGCCCCCGTCGTCACGACCTTCGGCGGCAAGGGAGCCTTCCCCTGGGAGCACCCGCTGTCCCTCCAGTCCTGGTTGGAGGACCGGCACACCACGGACTTCCTGGAGGACGCCGACGTCCTGCTGGTGGTCGGCTCCGGCCTCGGTGAACTCTCCTCCAACTACCACACGTTCAAGCCGCGCGGCCGGGTCATCCAGATCGAGGCCGACCTCGGCAAACTGGAGTCCAACCACCCGGCCCTCGGCATCCACGCCGACGCCCGCCTGGCGCTCCAGGCCCTGCTGGAGACCGTGGACGAGCGCGCCGACGAGGGCGCCGCCGACCGCGTAAGCGAGGTGCTGGGCAAGGTCCGCGACCGGATCGCCGCCCAGGAACTCACCCTGGAGCAGAACGTGCTGGCGTCCGTCCGCCGCGCCCTGCCCGCCGGCTCGCCGTCCTTCTGGGACATGACGATCCTGGCGTACTGGGCCTGGTCGGCCTTCGACGCGAAGTCCCCCAACACCATGCACTCGGCCCAGGGCGCGGGCGGCCTCGGCTACGGCTTCCCGGCGGCGCTGGGGGCGGCGGCCGCGGACCGCACCCGCCCGGTCCTGGCGGTGTCGGGCGACGGCGGCGCGCTGTACTCGATCGCGGAACTGGCCACTGCCCGCCAGTACGACCTGAACGTCACCTGGCTGATCGTCGACGACGGCGGCTACGGCATCCTCCGCGAGTACATGACCGACGCCTTCGGCCAGGCCACGGCGACGGAACTGACCCGCCCCGACTACGTGGCCCTCGCCGAGTCCTTCGGCGTCCCCGGCGTCCGCACGACCTCCGAGACCCTGGCGGCCGACCTGTCGAACGCCCTTGCCGAACCGGGCCCTTCGGTCGTCGTCCTCCCCGCCGTCCTGCGGATGTTCGCGCCCACGCATCTGGACTGAGGCCGCGGCCAAACCGGAAAGGGGCTCGTGCTCGTGTGCGCGAGTCCCTGACTGTATTCGGGTAACGGCCGGTCAAATTTCGACCAACTCGCGCAACCATGCCCCGCAGTCCGTATGTCAAGGGTGCATGACTCACTCGACAACCCGACGCGCCAGAGTGCTCGCGGCGGGCGTGGGCGCCGGGATGCTGATTCCCTGCATCGCCGCCGCGACGCCTGCCGCGGCCGCCGCACCCACGGTCAGCTGCACGTCCGGCAAGGCGGGCCTGGCAGCCAAGTTGGAGAAGGACATCACCGCGGCCATGAAGAGCCGCAAGGGCACCATCGCCGTCGGTCTGCGCGACCGCGGCACCAACACGACCTGCACGCTGCGCCAGTCGACCGCCTACGACTCCGCGAGCGTGGTCAAGGTCACCGTCCTCGCCACCCTGCTGTGGGACGCCAAGAAACACAACCGCTACCTCACCGCCCGCGAGACCGCGCTCGCGAAGGCCATGATCACCAAGTCGGACAACAACGCCACCTCCACCCTGTGGAAGCAGCTGGGCGTGACGAAGGTGAAGGGCTTCCTGACCGCGGCCGGCATGACCCAGACCAAGCCCGGCGCGAACGGCTACTGGGGACTGACCCAGATCACCGTGCGCGACGAGCAGAAGCTGCTCGCCCTGATCACGGCGAAGAACTCCGTGCTGAGCGACAACTCCCGCGCCTACCTCCTCAAGCTCATGGGCCAGGTCGTCTCCTCCCAGCGCTGGGGCACGCCCGCCGGGGCGCCGTCATCCGTCGCCGTGCACGTCAAGAACGGCTGGCTGTCGCGCTCGACCCACGGCTGGCGGGTACACAGCGTCGGCACCTTCGACGGCGCCGGCCGCGATTACATGATCACGGTGCTCACCCAGGACAACAGCACCATGAACTACGGCGTCACCACCATCCAGAACATCGCCAAGGCCATCCACAAGGACCTCGTCCCCACGACGACGAACACGGTGCGCTACGCGCCGACCACCACACCGAAGGAGGCGTTCGTGGCGGTCCCCTCCGGCGGGTGACCCCCGCGTCGGCGGGCGCGTTTGTTACGGAGGGATGAAATCCGCCGCCGCCCGCGTTGGTGTCTTCCGGAAGATCAGCTCTTGAGGGAGGCACCGACGTGGCAGCGCAGCCGGGGTGGGCGCGGAGACTGGCCGGGTACGCCTGGCGTTACCCCAAGGACGTCGTCCTCGCCCTCGGCGCCTCGCTCGCCGGCATGGCCGTCACGGCGCTCGTGCCGCTGATCACCAAGGTGATCATCGACGACGTGATCGGCGACCACAGCCGCCGTATGACCGCCTGGGCGGGCGCCCTGGTCGCCGCCGCGCTGGTCGTCTACGTCCTCACCTACATCCGCCGCTACTACGGCGGCCGGCTCGCCCTCGACGTCCAGCACGACCTTCGGACGGAGATGTACGAGACGATCACCCGGCTCGACGGCAGACGCCAGGACGAGCTGTCCACCGGCCAGGTGGTCGGCCGCGCCACCAGCGACCTCCAGCTGATCCAGGGCCTGCTCTTCATGCTGCCGATGACCATCGGCAACGTACTGCTGTTCCTGATCTCCCTGGTGATCATGGCCTGGCTGTCGCTGCCGCTGACCCTGGTTGCCCTCGCCGTCGCCCCGGCCCTCGGCTGGATCGCCCGGCGCAGCCGCACCAAGCTCCATCCCGCCACCTGGTACGCCCAGGCACAGGCCGCCGCCGTGGCCGGCGTGGTCGACGGCGCGGTGAGCGGCGTACGCGTGGTGAAGGGCTTCGGACAGGAGGAGCAGGAGACCGCCAAGCTGCGCGAGGTCGGCCGCAGGCTGTTCGCCGGGCGGCTGCGCACCATCCGGCTGAACTCCAGGTTCACCCCCGCCCTCCAGGCCGTGCCCGCACTCGGCCAGGTCGCCATGCTGGCCCTCGGCGGCTGGCTCGCCGTGCGCGGGCACATCACGCTGGGTACGTTCGTCGCCTTCTCCGCCTACCTCGCCCAGCTCGTCGGCCCGGTCCGCATGCTCGCCATGGTGCTCACGGTCGGGCAGCAGGCCCGGGCCGGCACCGAACGCGTCCTGGAGCTGATCGACACCGAACCCACCCTGACCGGGGGCACCAAGGAGCTGCCCGCCGACGCGCCCGCCACCGTCGAGTTCGACGACGTCTCCTTCGGCTACGAGGACGGCCGCCCCGTCCTCCAGGGGCTGTCCTTCGAGATCCGCCCCGGCGAGACCCTGGCCGTCGTCGGCTCCTCCGGCTCCGGCAAGTCCACCGTCTCGCTGCTGCTGCCCCGCTTCTACGACGTCACCCACGGCGCCGTCCTCGTCGGCGGCCACGACGTGCGCGAGCTGACCCTGGACTCGCTCAGGGCCGCGATCGGCCTGGTGCCCGAGGACTCCTTCCTGTTCTCCGACACCGTCCGCGCCAACATCGCCTACGGCCGCCCCGACGCCACCCGCGAGCAGATCGAGGCCGCCGCCCGCGCCGCCCAGGCCGACCGCTTCATCTCGGAGCTGCCCGAGGGCTACGACACCAAGGTCGGCGAGCACGGTCTGACCCTCTCCGGCGGCCAGCGCCAGCGCGTCGCACTGGCCCGCGCGATCCTCACCGACCCGCGCCTGCTCGTCCTGGACGACGCCACCTCCGCCGTGGACGCCCGAGTCGAGCACGAGATCCACGAGGCCCTGGCCCAGGTCATGGAGGGCCGCACCACCCTCCTCATCGCCCACCGCCGCTCCACCCTGAACCTCGCCGACCGCATCGCCGTCCTCGACCAGGGCCGCCTCGCCGACATCGGTACCCACGACGAACTCCAGGAGCGGTCCCCCCTCTACCGGCGCCTGCTCACCGACCCCGACGAGCTCGGCGGCGTCTCGCCCGGCCACGCCCAGCCCGCCGCTCCCCCGGAGGACGTCTCCGTAAGAGAGGAGCTGGACGCCGAGTTCGACGCCGAGCGGGGCATCACGCCCACGCTGTGGGCGGGGGACCGCGAGCCCCGGGACGCGGCGATGGCCGGCATGCCCGCCACCCCGGAACTGCTCGCCCAGGTCGCGGCGCTGCCGCCCGCGAACGACATCCCCGACATCGACGAGCGGCGGGCCGTCAGCCCGGAGGACTCCTACGGCCTGCGCCGCCTGCTGCGCGGCTTCGGCCTGCCGCTCCTGGTCAGCCTGGGCCTGGTCGCCGTGGACGCCGGCATGGGCCTGCTGCTGCCGGTCATGATCCGGCACGGCATCGACCAGGGCGTCACGCAGATGGCCCTGGGCGCCGTCTGGGGGGCCTCGCTGCTCGCCCTGCTCGCCGTGCTGGTGCAGTGGTCGGCGCAGATCGGCGAGACCCGGATGACCGGGCGGACCGGCGAGCGGGTGCTGTACTCGCTGCGCCTGAAGATCTTCGCCCAGCTCCAGCGGCTCGGCCTGGACTACTACGAGCGCGAGCTGACCGGCCGGATCATGACCCGGATGACGACGGACGTGGACGCGCTGTCGACGTTCCTCCAGACCGGTCTGGTCACGGCGTTCGTCTCGGTCGTCACCTTCTTCGGCATCATGGTCGCTCTGCTGGTGATCGACGTACAGCTGGCGCTGGTCGTCTTCGCGACGCTGCCGCCGCTGGTCGTCGGCACGTTCTTCTTCCGCCGGGCGAGCGTGAAGGCGTACGAGCTCGCCCGGGAGCGGGTGTCGGTGGTCAACGCCGACCTCCAGGAGTCGGTGGCCGGGCTGCGGATCGTGCAGGCCTTCCGGCGCGAGCGGGACGGCGGGCGGCGGTTCGCCGGGCGCAGCGACAGCTACCGCCAGGCGCGTATCCGCGGCCAGTGGCTGATCTCGGTCTACTTCCCGTTCGTGCAGCTCCTGTCCTCGGTCGCCGCGGCCTCGGTGCTGATCGCGGGCGCGGGCCGGGTGGAGGCGGCCACCCTGACCACGGGCGCCCTGGTGGCGTACCTGCTCTACATCGACCTGTTCTTCGCTCCCGTCCAGCAGCTCTCCCAGGTCTTCGACGGCTACCAGCAGGCCACCGTCTCCCTGGGCCGCATCCGGGAGCTGCTCCGGGAGCCGACGTCCACGAAGTCCGCCGCCGAGCCCCTCGACGTGCCCGCCCTGCGCGGCGAGATCGCCTTCGAGGACGTGCACTTCCGGTACGGCGCCGCCGACGCGGGCGAGGCGGCACTCACCGGCGTCGACCTGCGCGTCCCGGCCGGACAGACCGTCGCCTTCGTCGGCGAGACCGGCGCGGGCAAGTCGACCCTGGTGAAGCTGGTGGCCCGGTTCTACGACCCGACCGGCGGCCGGGTGACCGTCGACGGCACGGACCTCAGGGCGCTGGACCTCACCGCGTACCGGCACCGGCTCGGGGTCGTGCCGCAGGAGGCGTACCTCTTCCCGGGCACCGTCCGCGACGCCATCGCCTACGGCCGCCCCGACGCCACCGACGCCGAGGTGGAGGCCGCCGCGCGGGCGGTCGGCGCGCACGAGATGATCGCCACCCTTGAGGGCGGCTATCTGCACGAGGTCGCCGAGCGCGGACGCAATCTGTCGGCCGGTCAGCGTCAGTTGATCGCGCTGGCCCGCGCCGAACTCGTCGATCCCGACGTGCTGTTGCTCGACGAGGCGACCGCCGCGCTCGACCTCGCCACCGAGGCACAGGTCAACCAGGCCACCGACCGGCTCGCGGGCCGCCGTACGACACTGGTGGTCGCCCACCGGCTGACGACGGCCGCCCGCGCCGACCGGGTGGTGGTGATGGACCACGGCCGGGTCGCCGAGGACGGCACGCACGAGGAACTGCTGGCCCGCGACGGGCGGTACGCCGAGCTGTGGCGGACGTTCGTCGGCGCGGCCGAACCGGAGGAGCCGGTCAGCGCGTCCCGCTGAGTCCGCGGGCGCAACCACCCCGCCCACGGGCCGCGTCCGTACATCCGTACACTTGTACGCTCGCGTCAGGGGGGACTGTGGACAGTGGTGTGACACGCCGGAGGCCGCTGGCGCTCGTGGCCGTGCTGACCGGGGCGGTGCTGCTGGCGTTCGCCGCGCCCGGCACCGCCCAGGCGGCCACCGCCTGCGCGGGCCGCGAGGTCAGAACGCTCTCCTTCGCCACCGGCACCGTCCACGTCCACAAGCGCGACGGCTACGTCTGCGCCCTCACCGTCGCCAGGTACCCCGGCCCCAAGCGGCCGATGTCGGTGACGGTGCAGGCCCGCGGCAACCGTCCGGTCACCGACAAGGGCCGCTACTCCCGGCACGCCGGCCCGGTCACCGTGCACGCGGGCCACCGGTGCGTGCGGGTCGCCGGATCGGTGGGGTCGAAGTCGGTGCACACGGACTGGATCCTGTGCTGAACTCCTGAAACGCGTTCAGGTATTTTCCCTGCTGCCCTGGTGTGCACCCGAGTTGCTCCGATAGCTTCCGGCGAACATCTGTCTCATTGGGAGGGTGCATGCGCAAGGCGCTCAGATGGCTGCTCGCGCTCACAGTGTCCATCGGCACGCTGAGCACGGCGGGGGTGGCTACCGCGGCCCAGCCGGAGGCCACGAACGGCCCCGCAAGCAGCACGGAAGCCGACATCCTGAACCAGCTCCTGGCCATTCCGGGCATGAGCCTGATCCAGGAGAAGCCCTACGCCGGCTACCGCTACTTCGTCCTCAACTACACCCAGCCGGTCGACCACCGCGATCCGTCGAAGGGCACCTTCCAGCAGCGGATCACCGTGCTGCACAAGGGAGTCGACCGCCCGACGGTCTTCTACACCGGCGGCTACAACGTCTCCACGACCCCCAGCCGCCGCGAGCCCACCCAGATCGTGGACGGCAACCAGGTCTCCATGGAGTACCGGTTCTTCACCCCGTCCCGGCCCGCCCCGGCCGACTGGACCAAGCTCGACATCTGGCAGGCCGCCAGCGACCAGCACCGCATCTACCAGGCGCTGAAGCCGCTCTACTCCCACAACTGGATCGCCACCGGCGGCTCCAAGGGCGGTATGACGGCCACCTACTACAAGCGCTTCTACCCCGGTGACATGGACGGCGTGGTCGCCTACGTCGCGCCCAACGACGTGGTCGACAAGGAAGATTCCGCCTACGACCGCTTCTTCGCCACCGTCGGCACCAAGGAGTGCCGCGACCGGCTGAACGGCGTGCAGCGGGAGGCGCTGGTGCGCCGGGCCTCGCTGGAGAACAAGTACGCCGAGTTCGCCGCCGACAACGGTTACACCTTCACCACCATCGGCAACCTGGACAAGGCGTACGAGGCCGTCGTCCTCGACTACGTGTGGGGCTTTTGGCAGTACAGCCTGCTGAAGGACTGCGGCACCATCCCGGGTGACGCCAAGAACGCCACCGACCAGCAGATCTGGGACTCCGTCAACGCCATCTCCGGCTTCGACGCCTACACCGACCAGGGTCTCGAGACCTACACGCCGTACTACTACCAGGCCGGCACGCAGCTCGGCGCGCCGACCATCCAGTTCCCGCACATCGAGAAGAAGCTGATCCGCTACGGCTACCAGCCGCCGCGCAACTTCGTGCCGCGGTCCATCCCGATGAAGTTCCAGCCGTCGGCGATGCGTGACGTGGACACCTGGGTGCGCCAGCACGCGAACCACATGCTCTTCGTGTACGGGGAGAACGACCCGTGGGGCTCGGAGCGGTTCCGCCTCGGCAACGGGGCACGGGACTCGTACGTGTTCACGGCGCCCGGCATGAACCACGGGGCGAACGTCGCCGGTCTCGTGCCGGACGAGAAGGCGCTCGCCACGGCGAAGATCCTCGAGTGGGCCGGAGTCGCCACCCCGGCGGTCCAGGTGAACCCGTCGGTGGCCAGGCCGCTGGCCGGCTTCGACGCGAAGCTGGACGTGCGGGACGTGGAGCGCGAGCCCGCGCTCAGGCCGTGACGCGCCGGTCGGCACCCGCTGACACGCGCGGGCCGACCGACGGACGCTGATCCATCGGTGGGCTGCGCCCGGAGTCACAGTTTCCGGGCGCAGCCCACCGGTTCGTCGCCGCCGAGCCGGACGTACAGGGCGGTCGACGCCGGGCACTGGGCGCGGTCGCGCACCGCCCGTGTCACCCGGTACTCCGGCTTCTTCACGCCCGTGCCGTCGCACGCGGTCTCCCGGACCTGGCCGCGGCCGGAGCCGTAGAGGCAGTCGCCGACGACGGTGCGCGGGCCGCCCCCGCCGCCGGGGTCGCCGGGGTGCGGCGGCTGGAGATTGCGCATGCAGGCATAGCCCCGCGGGATCGCGCCGCCGTCCTGGCCGGCGGCAGACTGGGCCCCGATGTGCAGGACGAAGTCGGTGTCCGGCGGGCAGGGCGGGCCGTCGCCGGGAGGGCCGTCGTGGCGGGCGATCACCCGGGCCGCCGCGCGCTCCCCGGAGCACGGCACCTCGGTGAAGCTCGTCGTGCCGAAGGAACTGCACTCGCCCGGGCCGAGGAACACCGCGCCGTGACCGGACGGCCGCGCGGAGGCCGGGACACCGCCCCGCTCCTGGCCGCCCGTGGACCCGGACGGCCGTCCGCAGCCCGTCAGCAGAGCCACGAGCAGCGCCGGCAGGACGCACGCCACCCCCACGGACCATTTCCCGCGCATCGCCATCCCCCGGTCCACCCCCCGGCCCAGCGTGGCCCGCCACAGCGGGGCCACGCCAGGCGTGCGGGGTGCTTCGGGCCAGTTGGCGGTGGCGCGCCGGGGGCGCGGCGTAAGCGCCGTACGCCCGAAGCGCGAGGGCGGCTAGTACGACAGGCCGTACCCGATGGGGTACAGGACCCGCGCCGGGTCGTCCGCCCGCTGGACCGGCACCGGGAGCCTGCCGCGCGGCCGCACCTGCCCCGCGATCACCCGTGCGGCGGCCCGCAGTTCCACGTCGGTCCAGGAGTAGGCAGCCAAGTGAGCCGGAACCGTGGGTAGTTGGGCGACGTCGTAGGGATTGCGGATCGCGACCGCGATCACCGGGCGGCCGGTGGCGACGAGCCGTTCCACCAGCGTCTTCTGGGAGCTGCCAGCCGTGACGTTGTACGTCCCGACCACCACCGCGTCCGCGTCCTGCGCCGCGGCCACCGCCTTGTCGACGGTCGCCGCCGACGGAGCGGTGCCCGTCGACAACGCCGTTGCCTGGAAACCGAGTTCGCTGAGGGCGGCGGCGAGCACACCGGTGGGCGGGCCCGTGGTGCCCGACGGGGAGGCGGGGTCGGCGCCGACGACGAGCAGCTTCTTGTGGCTGCGACGGGACAGCGGCAGCAGGCGGCCCTCGTTGGCCAGCAGGGTCGTGGTCCGCTCGGCGACGCGGTCGGCCGCCGCCAGGTGGGTGCCGATGCCCACGACGCGGTCGACGTTCGCCTGGCTGACGTAGGGGTCGTCGAGCAGTCCCAGCTTCGCCTTCAGCCGCAGGACGCGCAGGATCGATTCGTCGAGCCGGGCCTCGGTCAGCTCGCCGGCGCGCACCGCGTTCAGCACGGCGTTCCAGGCCACGTCCAGCGAGGGCGGGTTGAGCAACTGGTCCACGCCCGCCTTCAGCGCCAGCACCGGCACCCGGTCGTCGCCGTACTTGGTGCGCACGCCGTCCATGCCGAGCGAGTCGGTCACCACGACGCCGTCGTAGCCGAGTTCGCCGCGCAGGATGCCGGTGAGGACCGGGTGGGACAGGGTGGCCGGGTCGCCGGAGTCGTCCAGCGCCGGGAACTGGATGTGCGCGGTCATGATCGAGTCGATGCCGGCCTTGATCGCGGCCCGGAACGGCACCGCGTCCAGCTTCTCCCACAGCTCGCGGCTGTGCGTGATGACCGGGAAGCCGTAGTGACTGTCGGTGGCGGTGTCCCCGTGGCCGGGGAAGTGCTTGGCGGTCGCCGCCACCCGGGAGCTCTGGTAGCCCTTCACCTCCGCGGCCACCAGCCCCGCCACCGCGTCCGGGTCGGCGCCGAAGGACCGTACGCCGATGACCGGGTTGGCCGGGTTGACGTTCACGTCGGCGTCGGGGGAGTAGTCCTGGTTGATGCCGAGGGCGCGCAGCTCCGCGCCGGAGACACGGCCCAGGGTGTGGGCGTCGGCGGGCGAGCCGCCCGCGCCCATCGCCATGGCGCCCGGGAAGAGGGTCGCGGGCTTGCCCACGCGGCAGACGATGCCGTGCTCCTGGTCGGTGGCGACGAGCAGGGGCAGGCCGCGCGGCTGCCCGAGGGCCGCCTGCTGGATGCCGTTGGACAGGTCGGCGATCTGGTGCGGGTTCTGGGTGTTGTTGGCCCAGGCGAAGTAGATGATGCCGCCGACGCGGTACTTGGCGATCAGCTCGGCGGCCGTGCGGACGCCGATCTCCTTGAGGTTGGCGTCGATGTCGGCCTGCGTCGGGGCGGTGGCCGAGTGGCCGTAGACCCGCATCACGAAGAGCTGGCCGACCTTCTCCTCGAGCGTCATCCGGGAGATGAGGGCACGCAGCTTCCTGTCGTTGGAGGAAGCGGCGTGGGCGGTGCCGGTGCCCTGGACCGCCAGGGCGGCGGTGAGGCCGGCGGTGGCGGCGAGGAGGGTACGTCTGGAGGGAAGTGCGGTGGTTCCCGTGCTGGTGTCGTGCACGTGCGCCCCTTCCGGAGGAGATCCGCTGGAGTACCACTGAAGGAAACTTCCGAGGAGTCACCAATATCCGGGAAGTTTCTGCCAGTCAAGGGAGTGCACAGGAACCGGTGAGGGCCGCCGCCGGCGCTGCCGGAGGGGGGCGCGCCGACGGCGGCGGGCTGCCGGCCGCGGTGCGGAGGAGAGGGTGGTCGGCGATCGCAGCCGTCGGCGAGGCCGACACCGCACCGCGCGGACTCCTCCGGCAGCCCACCGGTTGGACGGGCGGGAGCGGGGCCGGGTTCCCGGCCGGGCCCGGATTCCCCCACGTCGGTGCGGATGTGGCAGCGGGGCTCAGCGGGGCGTGTGGGCGGACACCTCGGGCCAGTGCTCCCGCAGGGTGCGCACCGTCTCCGCGATGGCCGGCCGGCGCGCGGCGCCCGTGCGCCACAGCGCGTACAACCGCCTTACGGGCATGGGGTCCAGCGGCACCTCCACGACCCCCTCGGGCAGCGGGCCCCGGCCCAGGCGCGGGATCAGCGCGACGCCCAGGCCCGCGGCGACCAGGGCGACCAGGGTCGGGTTCTCGTCGGCCTGGTGGACCACGTCCGGCTCGTGCCCTGCGGAGCGCAGGGTACGCAGCAGCCAGTCGCTGCACACCCGGCCCGGCGGCTGGCAGATCCACCGCTCGCCGCCCAGCTCCTCGCGCCGTACCCCCGTCCGCCCCGCGAACGGATGCCCGGCCGGCACCAGCAGGTCGCACAAGTCGTCCCCGATGACCGCCTGTTCCACCCCGGACGGCGCGGGCAGCGGGGCGATGTCCCAGTCGTGCGCGACGGCCAGGTCGACGGCGCCCTTGGCCACCAGGTCCACCGACAGATGCGGGTCGACCTCGCTGAGCCGGGCGTCCAGGGCCGGGTGCCGGCGGGCCAGGTCCGCGAGGACGCGGGGCATGAGCCCGCGCGCCGCCGAGGCGAACGCCGCCACCAGCAGCCGCCCGGCGGGCACCCCGCGCCGCTCCTCCAGCTCGGTCTCGGCCCGCTCCACGATCGCCAGCAACTCACCAGCGGTAGAGACCAGTTGGTGTGCCTCGTCGGTGAGTCGCACCCCGCGCCCCTCGCGTTCGAGGAGTACGGTCCTGGTCTCCCGCTCCAGCTTGGCGATCTGCTGCGACACCGCCGACGACGTGTACCCGAGCGCGGCCGCGGCCGCCCCGACGGTGCCGTGCACGGAGACGGCGTGCAGGGCACGCAGACGCTGGAGATCGAGCACGGTTCCTCCGACGGGCCGAATGGTTAGCGGTGCTTCACTCAATGGTGCAGCAATCATCGCTGGTGCTTCATGGTTCGCGGCAGTGATCCTCGGTACATGCGACCTTCCCATGTCCTGCTCGCCGTCCTCGTCGCCGCCGTCTGGGGTGTGAACTTCACCGTCATCGAGGTCGGCCTCGGCCACTTCCCGCCCCTGCTCTTCTCGGCCCTGCGCTTCCTGGCGGCCGCGCTCCCCGCCGTCTTCCTGGTGGGCCGGCCGAAGGTGGCGTGGAAATGGATCGTGGCGGTGGGACTGGTGCTCGGCGTCGCCAAGTTCGGGCTGCTGTTCGTCGGGATGGACGCCGGGATGCCCGCCGGGCTCTCCTCCCTGGTGCTCCAGATCCAGGCGGTGTTCACGGCCCTGTTCGCCTTCCTGGTGCTGGGCGAACGGCCTTCGGGCGTACGGGTGCTGGGCATGGGCGTGGCGCTCGGCGGCATCGGCGTCGCGGCCGTGGACGAGGGCACCACGGGCCCCCTCGGCGCCTTCGTGCTCGTCGTCGCCGCGGCCGTCTGCTGGGGCGTCTCCAACGTCCTGACCCGCAGGGCCGCCTCCCCGGACGCGCTGAACTTCATGGTCTGGGTGAGCACGGTCCCGGTCCTGCCACTGCTCGGCCTGTCGATGCTGCTGGAAGGCCCCTCCCGGGACCTGGCCGCGCTGCGCGCCCTGGACTGGCAGGGCGTGGGCACGGTCCTCTACGTCGCCTGGATCACCACGGTCTTCGGCTTCGGCGCCTGGGGCTGGCTGCTGCGCCGCCACCCGGCCTCCACGGTCGCGCCGTTCTCGTTGCTGGTCCCGGTCTTCGGCATGTCCTCGGCGGCGCTCTTCCTCGGCGAATCGGTGAGCCCCCTGCGCTGGTGCGCGGCGGCGCTGCTGGTCGGCGGGGTGGCGCTGACGTCGCTCGCACCGAGCCGCCGCCGCGAGCAGCCGCCGGCCCCGGCACCGGTCCCGGAGGTCATCGTCCCCGCCGAAGGCCCCGCGCCGTCGCTCCCCGCCGGGCAGCCGCGGTGAGGCCACTTCGTCGGGCAGCCGCGGTGAGGCCGGCGGCGCCACCGGTGGCCGTCCGGCCCGGGCGAGGTCAGGCCGACTCGGTCAGCAGCCGGGCCAGATGCTCCCGCCCCGGACCTAGCAGATCCGACAACGGTGCCGCCGCCTCGTACCAGCGCTTCTCGTACTCCCAGCACAGCCAGCCGTCCCAGCCGTGGCGGGCGAGGACCTCCACGCACTCGGCGAGCGGCAGGACGCCCGCGCCCAGGGGGAGGGGCGTCGTGTCGTCGGCCGAGGCGATGTCCTTGACCTGGACGTAGCCGAGGTACGGGGAGAGGGCGGCGAAGGTCTCCGGAGGCTGCTCGCCGCCCAGCCAGGTGTGCATCACGTCCCACAGGGCGCCGATCCGGCGGTGGCCGACCGGACCGAGGACGCGCAGGACGTCCGCGCCCGTGCGGTGCGAGTCGTGGGTCTCCAGCAGGACGCGGACGCCCAGGTCGGCGGCGTGTCCGGCGACGGCCGCCAGCCGCCGGGCGGCGACGGCGTCACCCTCCGGGGCCGGCCGCCGCGGATCCGCGCCGGGAAACACCCGTACGAAGGAAGCGCCTAAATCCCCGGCGAGATCGAGGAGTTCGCGGATCTCACGGTCCACGGCCGCGTCGTCGCCGGGCGCGGCGACCCGCGGGTACCCGGCGAGCCCCAGGATCTCGACCCCGCCCGCCTCGAACTCGGCGGCCACCTCGGCCCGTTCAGCCGCCCCGAGCCCGGGGTGCACCGGCTCCTCGGGGTGGGCGCGCAGTTCGACACCGTGGTAGCCGTGCGCGGCGGCGAGCCGGACCACGTCCGGTACGGGCAGACCGGGCACACCCAGAGTGGAGAAGGCGAACTTCATGGGCACGGACCCTACTCCCTCTTCTCGTCTCGTCCCGCGCCCGGTTCGCCCAGATTCAGCCGCCAGTCCTGGCCCACCAGGTCCTTGCCGAAGGAGTGGTGCGGCTGCTCGGCGACCAGGACGAAGCCGTGCCGCTGGTAGATGCGTCGGGCGCCGCCGAGCACGTCGTTGGTCCACAGCACCAGGTCCCGGTAGCCGGCCCCGCGCGCGAAGTCGACCACCGCACGCACCAGCCGGTCGCCGATGCCCAGTCCGCGCGCCTCGGGCCCGACGAGCAGCAGCCTCAGCCGGGCGGTGGCCGGGGCCTCGTCCCGTACGCACATCACGCACCCCACCGGCCGCCCGTCGAGCTCGGCGATCCACACCCGCTCCAGGGCCGGGTCGTGGTCCTCGGCGAAGCCGGCGACGATCCTCGCCACCAGGCCCTCGTAGTCGGCGTTCCAGCCGTACTCGGCGGCGTACACCGCGCCGTTGCGCTGCACGATCCAGCCCAGGTCGCCGGGTCCGGGCCCGCGCAGCACGACGTCCTCCGGCCGCGGCGTCCGCCCCTCCGAAAGGATCTCCCGTACGGTGCGCATCGCGTCCGACAGCCGCGGCCGGTCCGCCGGCGGTACGGAGAGCAGCAGCCGGCCGACGGACTCCCGCGCCCGCTCCTCCAGCAGGCCGGCGGCCTCCCTGCCCCGCGAAGTGAGAGCGACGCTCCGGCGCCGGGGATCACGCTCGGACGGCCCGCGCTCGATCAGCCCCTCCCGCTCGAACTTGTTGAGGATCCGGCTCAGGTACCCGGCGTCCAGCGAGAGTTCGGCCCGCAGGTCGGCCGCGTCGGTCCGGGGCGCGTGCGCGAGCTCGTAGAGCACCCGGGACTCGGTGAGCGTGTAGGGGGCGTAGAGGTGGCGGCCGTAGTCGAGGGCGCCGATGGCGTTGGTGTAGAAGCGGTTGAACGCGCGGATGTCCTGGACGGTCATGTCGGGCCCCGTGGGTGAGGGGGTGGGAGACGGGCGCGGTTCCGCCGCCGGCCCGGACAGCACAGATACTTGACCCAGTCAGAGAAACCGCTCACCCCGAGGCTATCCCCGCGACGACCGCCCGTCCACGACTCGCGCCCGTCTCACGCCCCGCGCGGGGCCCCCGTGGACCCCCGCACCATCAGCTCCCCCGGGACGGTCGCGACCCCGCCGGACGGCGGCTCCTCGCGGCCCATCGCGATGCGGCCCGCGCGCGCACCCGCTTCCGCGAGCGGGAGCCGGACCGTCGTAAGGGCGGGCACCGTGTCGACGCTGAAGGGCAGGTCGTCGAAACCCGCCACCGAGACGTCCTGGGGGATGCGCAGACCGGACTCGCGCAGCGCGGCGCAGGCGCCCAGGGCGACGGAGTCGTTCGCGGCGACGACCGCCGTGAGCGACGGGTCGCGACGCAGCAGCTCCAGGGTGCCCTCGTGGCCGGAGGAGCGGTCGTACCGGCCGTGGACCGTACGGCCGGGGTCGTCCTCGATGCCCGCCGCCGCCAGCGCCTCCCGGTGGCCCTCCAGCCGGTGGCGGGTGGTCGTCCGCTCCTCGGGGCCCGCGATGTAGCCGAGGCGCCGGTGGCCCAGGGCGATCAGATGCTCCGTCAACCGCCGTCCGCCGCCCCGGTTGTCGAAGGCCAGCGCGATCGCCTGGGTGCCGGGCGCCGGCGGCCGCCCGCACAGCACCACGCGCGTTCCGGCGTCGGCCAGCTTGCGCAGCTTCGCCGAGACCGCCGCCGCGTGCGGCTCGTCCTCCACGGCCCCGCCGGTGAGCACCACCGCCGCCGCCCGCTGCCGTTGCAGCAGGGTCAGATAGGTCAGCTCGCGGTCCGGTGAGCCGCCCGTGTTGCAGACCACCGCGAGCCGCTCGCCGCCGGCCCGGCCCCCGGGGCCGCCGATCTCCGACTGGATGGCGCTCGCCATGATCCCGAAGAAGGGGTCGGCGATGTCGTTCACCAGGATGCCGACCAGGTCGGAGGTCGCGGCGGCGAGCGCGCTCGCGGGGCCGTTGAGCACGTAGTCCAGCTCGTCGACCGCCTTCAGCACCCGCTCCCGGGTGGAGGCGGCGACCGGGTAGTTGCCGTTCAGCACGCGCGACACCGTCGCGGGAGAGACCTGTGCGCGGGCCGCCACGTCCGCCAGGGTCACCGTCATCTCGTCGTCCTCCGGTCGCGCATCTCGTCGTCGTACGTGCCGTGCTCAGCCGGTACGTGCCACCCGCGGTCCGCCGCGGGGATGCGGCCGCTCAGGGTGTCGAGCAGACCTTACGGCCACCCGCCCCGCCCGTTCTCCCCCTCGAACGACCACGTCCTGGACGCGCTCTTGTCCGGACCGCTGTCCAGAGGCTAGCTTCTCTGTGTATAGAAAGCGCTTGCTGCAACGCTCACCAGTGCGACCACCGGGGGCGTACGCGGCGCGTGGACCGCGTACGAAGGGACTGACGTGACACGCAAGACGGTGCGGATCGCCATGAACGGCGTGACCGGTCGCATGGGGTACCGCCAGCATCTGGTCCGCTCGATCCTCGCCCTGCGCGAGCAGGGCGGACTCGACCTCGGCGACGGCACCGTGCTGTGGCCGGAACCGGTCCTGGTCGGCCGGCGCGAGCACGCCCTGCGCGCGCTCGCCGAGAAGCACGGCCTGGAGCACGTCTCGACCGACCTGGACGCGGTCCTCGCCGACCCGGCGGTCGACATCTACTTCGACGCGCAGGTCACCTCGGCCCGCGAGGAGGCGATCAAGAGGGCGATCGCCGCCGGAAAGCACGTCTACACCGAGAAGCCCACCGCCACCGGCCTGGAGGGCGCCCTGGAGCTCGCCCGGCTCGCCCGCGAGGCCGGCGTCAAGCACGGCGTGGTCCAGGACAAGATCTTCCTGCCCGGACTGCTCAAGCTGAAGCGGCTGATCGACGGCGGCTTCTTCGGCCGGATCCTGTCCGTGCGGGGCGAGTTCGGCTACTGGGTCTTCGAGGGCGACTGGCAGGACGCCCAGCGCCCGTCCTGGAACTACCGTGCCGAGGACGGCGGCGGCATCGTCGTCGACATGTTCCCGCACTGGGAGTACGTGCTGCACGAGCTGTTCGGCCGGGTCACCTCCGTGCAGGCCCTCACCGCCACCCACATCCCCCAGCGCTGGGACGAGAACGGCAAGCCCTACGAGGCCACCGCCGACGACGCCGCCTACGGCGTCTTCGAGCTGGAGGGCGGCGCGATCGCCCAGATCAACTCCTCCTGGGCGGTCCGCGTCAACCGCGACGAACTCGTCGAGTTCCAGGTGGACGGCACCGAGGGGTCGGCCGTCGCCGGACTGCGCAACTGCCGCGTCCAGCACCGCTCCGCCACCCCCAAGCCGGTCTGGAACCCCGACATCCCCGCCACCGAGGCCTTCCGCGACCAGTGGCAGGAGGTGCCCGACAACCAGGACTTCGACAACGGCTTCAAGGCCCAGTGGGAGCTGTTCCTCAAGCACGTCTACGCGGACGCCCCCTACCACTGGGACCTGCTCGCCGGCGCCCGCGGCGTCCAGCTCGCCGAGCTGGGCCTGAAGTCCTCGGCCGAGGGCCGCCGCCTCGACGTACCGGAGATCCAGCTGTGACCATCCGACTGCCCGGCGCGGGCGGGACGCTGCGGACCTACGAGCCCCGCACCGAGCCGCTCGCCCCCACCCCGGGCACGCCCCTCACCTCCCGCACGGTCTTCTCGGCGGCGCACGTCGTCGCCGACCCGTTCGCGGATGTGTCGCCCGACTCGCCCGCCGCCGTCGACTGGGACGCCACCCTCGCCTTCCGCCGCCATCTGTGGGCCCACGGGCTCGGCGTCGCCGAGGCCATGGACACCGCGCAGCGCGGCATGGGCCTGGACTGGGCGGGCGCGGCCGAGCTGATCCGCCGGTCCGCGGCCGAGGCCCGCGGCGTCGGCGGACGGATCGCCTGCGGCGTCGGCACCGACCAGCTCACCGGCGGCTCGCTCGCGCAGATCCGGGCCGCGTACGAGGAGCAGCTCGCCGTCGTGGAGGAGGCGGGCGCCCAGGCGATCCTGATGGCCTCGCGCGCCCTGGCGGCCACGGCCGGGAGCCCGGAGGACTACCTGGAGGTCTACGGCCACGTGCTCCGCCAGGCCGCCGACCCGGTGATCCTGCACTGGCTCGGCCCCATGTTCGACCCGGCCCTCGAGGGCTACTGGGGCTCGGCCGACCTGGACGCGGCCACCGAGACCTTCCTCGAGGTCATCGCCGCCCACCCCGACAAGGTCGACGGAGTGAAGATCTCGCTGCTGGACGCCCAGCGGGAGATCGACCTGCGCCGCCGCCTGCCGCAGGGCGTGCGCTGCTACACCGGCGACGACTTCAACTACCCGGAGCTGATCGCCGGCGACGAACAGGGCTTCAGCCACGCGCTGCTCGGCATCTTCGACCCGCTCGGACCGCTGGCGGCCGAGGCGGTACGGGTTCTGGACACCGGGGACGTCAAGGGCTTCCGCGGCCTGCTCGACCCCACGGTCGAACTGTCCCGGCACCTCTTCCAGGCCCCCACCCGCTTCTACAAGACCGGCGTGGTGTTCCTGGCCTGGCTCGCCGGGCACCAGACGCACTTCACGATGGTCGGCGGCCTCCAGTCGGCCCGCTCCCTGCCGCACCTCGCCCGCGCCTACGAACTCGCCGACGGACTCGGCCTGTTCCCGGATCCGAAGCTCGCCGAGGAGCGGATGAAGAACCTGCTGTCGCTGTACGGGGTGAACCAATGAGCACGGGCCTGGAACGCTTCTCGATCAACCAGATGACGGTCAAGCAGCTGTCACTGCCGGAACTGGTCGACAGCTGCCTGGAGTTGGGCGTGCCGGGCGTGGGCCTGTGGCGCGAACCGGTGCGGGCGTACGGGGTGGAGGCCGCCGCCAGGCTCGTACGGGACGCGGGCCTCACCGTCACCACCCTGTGCCGGGGCGGCTTCCTCACGGCGATCGACCCGGTCGAGCGGGCCGAGGCGCTGGGCGACAACCACGCGGCGATCGACGAGGCCGCGGCGCTCGGCACGGACACGCTGGTGCTGGTCTCCGGCGGACTGCCCGCCGGGAGCAGAGACCTGCGCGGGGCCCGTGAGCGCATCGCGGACGCCCTCGCCGTCCTCGGCCCGTACGCGGCCGAGCGCGGTGTCCGCCTGGCCATCGAGCCGCTGCATCCCATGTACGCCGCCGACCGCTGCGTGGTCTCCACCCTCGCCCAGGCGCTCGACCTCGCCGAGCGCTTCCCCGCCGACCAGGTCGGCGTCACCGTCGACACGTACCACATCTGGTGGGACGACACCGCTCCGGAGCAGATCGCGCGGGCGGGCGCGGGCGGCCGCATCCACACCTTCCAGCTCGCCGACTGGACCACCCCGCTGCCCGAGGGCGTGCTCAACGGCCGCGGCCAGATCGGCGACGGCTCGATCGACATGCGGGAGTGGAAGCGGTACGTGGAGGCGGCCGGCTACACCGGTGCCATCGAAGTCGAGCTGTTCAACGATGGGTTGTGGGCCCGGGACGGACGGGAGGTACTGGCGGAGACGGCGGACCGGTTCGTGGAGCACGCGATCCGATGACCGTCTGACGCGGGCGAAGAGGCGAGGGGCCCGGACCGACGGACCGGGCCCCCTCGAAGCCGTCCGGCCACCGCACCCCGGCCAGGCCCCGGACGAACACCCCGCGCGGCTTGTGTCGGGCGCCCTGTGTGGTTCAAGCCGGACGCCCTGCGCGGCTTGTGTCGGGCGCCCTGTGTGGTTCAAGCCGGACGCCCTGCGCGGCTTGTGTCGGACCGCGCCCCGCTCAAGCCCAACGCCCTGAGCGGCTCGCGTCGGACACCGCGCCCCGCTCAAGCCCAACGCCCTGAGCGGCTCGCGTCGGACACCGCGCCCCGCTCAAGCCCAACGCCCTGAGCGGCTCGCGTCGGACACC